>JAGOQV010000022.1:0-3447 GCA_018063145.1 Alphaproteobacteria bacterium | reverse complement strand
CGGGAGGACAAAATAGGTTTTCAGAAGTGCTCCTCCGTTATATTTCTTCTTTCCTAAAAATCATCTTGGACCTGTGGTCATAAAACGGGTAATCTGCTTCCATTACTCACACGGGAGGCACCAGCATGACACAATGGGTTTACAGCTTTGGCGGGGAACGCACGGAAGGGCGCGGCTCCATGAAAAACCTTTTAGGCGGGAAAGGGGCAAACCTTGCCGAAATGGCCTCCCTCGGCCTTCCGGTTCCTCCCGGGTTTACCATCACAACCGAAGTTTGTACGCTCTATTACGAGAAGGCCGGAAGCTATCCCGAAACACTCCACGAAGAAGTTCGTTCGGCTTTGGCCGCCGTTGAACGGGCTACGCAAATGAAGTTTGGTGATCCAGAAAACCCTCTGCTTCTATCGGTGCGTTCGGGGGCACGGGTTTCTATGCCCGGGATGATGGATACGGTTCTCAATCTTGGACTGAATGACCGGACAGTTGAGGGGCTTGCTCGCAAGTCGGGGGATGAGCGGTTCGCGTGGGACAGTTACCGCCGTTTTATCCAAATGTATAGTGATGTTGTTTTGAATGTGCCTCACCATTCTTTCGAAGCGATTATGGACGCGCATAAACGCGATCAAGGCATCAGCGAAGATACGGACATAACGGCCAAGGGGTGGCGCGAAGTTGTTGCAGACTATAAAGATATGGTTCATCGCGAATTGGGACGGAGCTTCCCTGAAAATCCTGAGGAGCAATTGTGGGAGGCAATCCGCGCTGTGTTTGCTTCGTGGATGACACCACGGGCGGTGACGTATCGCAAAATTCACAGTATTCCCGAAGGGTGGGGAACCGCTGTCAATGTGCAGGCAATGGTCTTTGGGAATATGGGGAAAAGCTGCGCAACCGGTGTGGCGTTTACGCGTGATCCATCCACGGGCGAGAATTATTTCTATGGAGAATATTTGGTGAATGCCCAAGGGGAAGATGTGGTGGCCGGAATTAGGACTCCTCAACCTCTATCCAAATACGCAGGAAAAAAGGAACAAGGATCTTTGCCGTCTATGGAAGAAGTGATGCCGAGCGTCTATGCCCAGCTTGATGACGTGCGCCACAAACTTGAGCATCATTACCGCGAGATGCAGGATATTGAATTCACGGTGCAGCAGGGGAAATTATATATGCTGCAGACACGGACCGGAAAACGAACAGCGGCGGCGGCTCTTAAAATCGCCGTGGATATGGTCGGCGAAGGATTGCTTTCTCAAGAGGAGGCAATCTTGCGGCTTGATCCGGCAGCACTTGACCAGTTGTTGCATCCTATGCTGGACCCCAAAGCGAAAAAAGAAGTCATCGGCAAAGGGTTGCCTGCTTCCCCCGGGGCGGCCAGCGGGATGATTGTCTTTACAGCCGATGAAGCCGAAGAAAAAGCAAAAAGCGGCGCGAATGTTATTTTGGTGAGGGTTGAAACCTCACCCGAAGATATTCACGGGATGCACGCAGCGCGAGGTATTTTGACAACACGCGGAGGCATGACCTCGCACGCAGCTGTTGTTGCGCGGGGGATGGGGCGTCCTTGCGTGGCGGGGGCTGGAGGGATTCAAATTGATATGGCTAGCCGTACCTTGCGCTCTGGTGGGACCGAGTTGAAAGAGGGCGATGTTATCACGCTTGACGGGGCCAAAGGAGAAGTTATCAAGGGAGGTGTTCCAACCCTTCCTCCGCAGCTCTCGGGAGATTTTGCAACGATCATGGAATGGGCGGATAAGGCGCGGCGTTTAGGTGTGCGTGCCAATGCCGAAACTCCCAAAGATGCCACAACGGCAAGAAACTTTGGGGCAGAGGGCATTGGATTATGCCGGACAGAACATATGTTCTTTGATCCTCAGCGCATTCAAAATGTTCGTGAAATGATCTTTGCGGAATCAGAAGAGGAGCGGCGGAATGCTTTGACCCAACTTCTTCCGGCGCAGCGGAGTGATTTTATTGAATTGTTCACGATCATGAAGGGCCTGCCAGTGACGGTTCGCTTGCTTGATCCCCCCTTACACGAGTTTCTACCTCATGAGCCAGCAGAGATTGCGCAGTTTATTAAACTCTCTGGTTATTCCGAAGAAAGAGTTCGTCGCCGTCTGGCCGAACTGAAAGAGGCCAACCCGATGCTCGGTCATCGGGGATGCCGCCTTGGGATTACCTATCCAGAAATTTATGAGATGCAAGTCAAAGCAATTTTCGAGGCCGCTCTCGACGTTTCAAAATCTTCAGGGGAAAGCGTGATGCCTGAAATCATGATCCCCTTGATTGCGACCAAGGTTGAGCTGAAGCAGCTGAAAGACATGACCGACAAAGTCGCGGATGAAGAATTTGTCAAAGCGGGGAGGCGGCTTTCCTATTCTGTGGGAACTATGATTGAATTGCCAAGGGCGGCGTTGATGGCGGGGGATATTGCAGAAGAGGCTGCGTTTTTTAGCTTTGGTACCAATGACCTCACACAAACAACTTTGGGGATGAGCCGCGATGATGCCGGATCATTCCTGCCAATCTATGTCGAGAAGGGAATTTTTGCCAAAGACCCGTTTGTCAGTATCGACCAAGAGGGGGTGGGGCAGTTGATTGAAATGGCAGCTGACCGAGGCCGTTTGACGAAACCTGATCTGAAGCTCGGGATTTGCGGGGAACACGGCGGCGATCCGGATTCGATTGCCTTTTGTGACAAGGTGGGACTTGATTATGTGTCTTGCTCTCCGTACCGCGTCCCGATTGCCCGTCTCGCAGCGGCGCAGGCGGCGTTGAAACTCTCTCAAAAAGATGAGAAGAAAAAAGCAGCTTAAGCCTTCTTGGATTTATAAATATGTAAATTTAAGGGTCATGGAAAGGAAACGGTCTTGCCTCGGGTGGGTTTCGCTCGTATAACCGCGCTGACTGACAATCAGTACGCTTAAAATTATACATAGAGGAAATTTTACATGGCCATTCAACGGACCTTTTCGATTATCAAGCCTGACGCGACTCGCCGTAATTTGACGGGGGCGATTAACGCCCGTTTTGAACAAAACGGTCTGCGGATTGTGGCTCAAAAACGGATTCAAATGACCGAGCTTCAAGCCAAGACCTTTTATGAAGTCCACAAAGCTCGCCCCTTTTATAATGATCTCGTTCAGTTCATGATTTCAGGTCCAGTTGTCGTGCAAATTCTCGAAGGAGAAGAGGCTGTTGCCAAAAACCGTGAAATTATGGGGGCAACCAATCCAGCCAACGCCGCAGATGGAACAATTCGCAAGGATTTTGCTGAGAGCGTTGAAGCCAACTCGGTTCACGGGTCAGACAGCGTTGAAAACGCTGCAATTGAAATGGCCTATTTCTTCAGCGGGACCGAAATCGTTGGGTAGAGCTTTATTGACGATCTAACCATATCTGGAGTTGAGTTTTGGCCACAGCGTAGCTGTCGGCCAATTTCTCAAC
>JAGOQV010000021.1 GCA_018063145.1 Alphaproteobacteria bacterium | reverse complement strand
CGCAGCTCCAATGGCTAACCCTGCTCCGCCCAATGTGACGTAATGGTTATCCAAGCTGATCCCTGAGTAAACAGTCAAAAAAGATCCCAACAAAAAAGCTTTCCCGTTATTAGAAATTTTTTGTGAAACTCCGACTACTCTTCTGAAAACATCACTCAACATTCGTACGACTCCAAAACAAAAACCTTGGGGTGATAATTACATAAAAAATCAGCAAGCTCACGCAAAAAACTTGCAGTGGACCAAAAAACTAATTATTCATAAAATTCTATAAAAGCTTTGGCGGGATTTTATGCTTTCAGGTCTTAAAAAACTATTCAACTTCAGAAGCGCGGCTAGTGTGCTGTATATAAGCGCAAATGCTTACCTCTTTTCGCAAAATATCTCTGACATGGGCTCTCTTCAGCTCTACGCTTCTTCTTTGATGATGTTGTGTTCAGCCAGCCTTTTTCTCTCACATTACAGCCCCAAATGGCTTTTTGCATCGGGAGGAACTTTGATTGCAGGACAGACCTTAATTGCTTTTTCAGCGCAAGGTGTCGGGGAATCCATCTCCCATCTCGGAGCCATTCCTCCCATTTTACAAGGAGGGCTTTTGATAAGAGCTGGATGGCAATCCCTCTCAGAGTCTCGCTTTTCTTCCAACTCAAAGCTTACCAAGGCATTTGAAATCATAGATCGCTACCCTCTGGCTTCTGCTGGACTTATCGAAGCCCCTGGGACCGCAGCCATAGCAGTTGGGGCCTTCCTGAACAAAGATTTTGATTTGGCCTTGTCTGCAACTGGATGGACTTTGGGAAATTTATGTCTTGCCGCCTCTGACCCAGCCCTTCAAGCCAAATTTCGGGGAAATTTTCCGCGTTAATCAAGATTTTCCGCCTAAATTCCAGTGAAAAACAGCGCATTGCAACATAAGTAAAGGCTGGACATTTGCCTTGCCCTTGTGTTTTCTGCTTTAACCATTACCGAATCCAAAAATATTTGCGTTTTTTAGAGGAAGCTCCATGAAAGATTCGCTGCGCGAGGCCGCTCTCGAATATCACCAATACCCAACCCCGGGGAAAATTTCGATTGTCCCCACCAAGCCTATGGCCACTCAGCGTGACCTTTCTCTTGCCTACTCCCCGGGAGTCGCCGCCGCTTGCGAAGAGATCGAAAAAGACCCTCTCAAGGCTCTTGATTACACCTCGCGGGGAAATCTGGTGGCCGTTATCACCAACGGAACCGCAGTTCTCGGGCTTGGAGCAATTGGAGCTCTTGCCTCTAAACCGGTCATGGAGGGAAAATCTGTTCTCTTCAAAAAATTCTCCGGCATTGACTCGATTGACATTGAGATCAACGAAACCGATCCGGCCAAACTCATCGAAATTATCGCTTCGCTGGAGCCTTCTTTCGGCGGCATCAATTTAGAAGACATCAAGGCCCCCGAATGTTTTGAGGTAGAAACAAAACTACGCGAACGCATGAAGATTCCTGTTTTTCACGATGATCAACACGGGACAGCTATTATCTCGGGTGCGGCTATTTTGAACTGGCTTGAGCTGACCGGACGCCAATTCAAGGATGTCAAACTCGTGGCCTCAGGGGCCGGAGCTGCTGCCATAGCCTGTTTGAATATGCTGGTCCAATTGGGACTGCCCAAAGAAAATATCATTGTCTGTGACCGCGCTGGCGTTGTCTATAAAGGCCGCAACGAACACATGGACCCCCAGAAAGAAAACTTCGCGGCAGACACCCCTGCCCGTAACTTGGCCGAAGCCATTAAAGGCGCGAATATCTTTTTGGGCCTCTCTGCCGCTGGTGCCTTAAAGCCAGAGATGGTGGCCGATATGGCCGATGCCCCACTGATTATGGCTCTGGCTAATCCCACTCCAGAAATCATGCCCGAGGAAGCCCTTAAAGCCAAACCCAATGCTATTATCTGCACAGGCCGCTCGGATTTTACCAATCAGGTTAATAACGTTTTGTGCTTTCCTTATATTTTTCGAGGGGCTCTTGACGTGGGTGCAACCGCTATTAACGAGGAAATGAAAATGGCCTGCGTGCGGGCCATTGCCGCGCTTGCCCGCAAAGAAGTTACCTCCGAAGTTGCGGCAATCTATGGCGAAGAAGTTTTGGAATTCGGTCCCCATTATCTTATTCCCAAACCCTTTGACCCGCGCTTGATTTTTGAACTGCCTATTGCTGTGGCAAAGGCCGCAATGGATACAGGTGTCGCTGTACGGCCCATCACAGACTGGGAAGCCTACCGCGCTCGCCTTGTTCAATATTTCTATCGCTCAGACACCTTGATGCGTCCTGTCTTTGCCAAAGCCAAAGCCAACCCCAAACGAATTATCTATTGCGAAGGCGAAGAAGGGATGGTTCTGCGGGCTGTCCAAACCGTGATTGATGAACAGCTTGCTTTCCCAGTTCTCGTAGGGCGGCGCAGCGTTGTCGAAAGCCGCATTCAAAAGCTACGTTTGCGGATGCAACCGGACAAAGATTTTGAATTGGTGGACCCTGACTCCGATCACCGCTACCGCGAAGGTTGGCAGAGTTACCACAAACTCATGGAACGCAACGGTGTGACCCCTGCCCATGCGAAAACTCTGGTTCGCACCGATACAACCGTGATCGGAGCTTTACTGGTCCACCGCGGATATGCCGATGGTTTGATTTGCGGAACTGTTGGCCCTTACCGGAATCACCTACATACCGTCATTGATGTCATTGGGCTAACCCCGGGGGTTGAAAGTCCTGCCGCGATGGCTTGTCTGCTCCACCCCACCCGTGGTCCCATTTTTATCTGCGATACGCACGTTAACCCCGACCCCAGCGTTGCCCAAATTTCAGAGATGACTTTGCTCGCCGCTGAAGAAATTCGTCGGTTCGGAATTACGCCCAAAGTTGCGCTTATTTCGCACTCCAATTTCGGATCTCACCGCAATGAAAGCGCGTGGAAAATGCAAGCCGCCTATTATGATCTTAAAACCCGAGCTCCCGACCTTGAAATTGATGGGGAAATGCACGCAGATGCTGCTTTGTCAGAAGAGGTTCGCAATAGCATTATGCCAAATTCAACCTTAAAGGGTACAGCCAACCTTCTGGTTATGCCGAATGTGGATGCTGCAAATATTACTTACAACGCAGTCAAAGTTCTGGCAGACTGCATCCCGATTGGTCCGATCCTGCTTGGTGCGGCCCAGACTGTTCATATCGTGACCAACGCCGCAACAACTCGTGGCCTTGTCAATATCACGGCGGTTTCTACAGTCGGGGCGCAGCTTTTCAGCGGCCAAAACCTCCTCCGCGAGGAAACCTCACTCTAGCCTCAGAATATTGGCAGGCACATGAACGACGAGTACGAACGAAAACTGACAGAACCGGAAAACACGGATCTGCCAGAAGAAGAAAGTGAAGTAGAAGACTTCCTCGGCCTTGCGGATGACACCATCCGCGAGGTTTGTCGTGCGTTGGACGAAGATAACCTCGAACAAGTAGCCTCCCTGATTGCCGATTTGAGTGCCTCTGACAAAGCCGAACTTCTTGAGAAGGTCAGTGCAGAAGAACGCCGTTCCCTCATGGATGGTTTCAGCAGCCTTTTTGAGGCAGAAGCCATCAGCCATCTTCAAGACGAAGTCCGTAAAGACGTTCTGGACGATATGAGTGCGGATGAAATCGCTCGCATTATTTCTGAACTGGATTCGGATGATGCTCTGGACCTTATCCTTCCTCTTGACTCAGCTTTTCAACAGGAAATTATTCGTCGTTTATCCGCCAAAACCCGTATTGCCATTGAAGAAGGCTTGAGCTTTCCCGAAGAAAGCGCGGGCCGCTTGATGCAGAGGGAGGTGGTTGCCGTTCCTCAATTCTGGACTGTTGGCAAAACGCTTGATTACATTCGCGCTGCCACCAATACGCTGCCAGATGATTTCTACGATATTATCGTCATTGACCCCGCCTATCACGTTGTTGGCGAAATTCCACTCTCCCGCTTGGTACGAGCTGGACGTTCCGAAAAAATAGATAATTTGTCCCTCAAGGAAACCCATCCCATTCCTGCCACACTTGACCAAGAGGAAGTGGCCACACTCTTCAAAAACGAAGGGATTGCTTCAGCCCCTGTCGTGGATGAAGATGGACGATTGCTCGGGATTATTACCTACGATGATGTGATTTACGTTATCGATGAAGAGGCCGAAGAAGATATTCTCAAATTGGGGGGAGTTAAAGAAGATGACTTGTACCGCAGCATCCTTTCGACCGCAACTTCGCGGACTCGCTGGCTTCTGGTTAATTTGCTAACCGCTTTTCTTGCCGCCTATGTTATTTCTTTTTTCCAAGTGACTATTGAAAAAATCGTTGCCCTTGCCGTTTTGATGCCAATTGTGGCAGGAATGGGCGGAAACGCAGGAACACAAGCCATGACCGTGGCTGTTCGAGCCCTTGCAACCAATGATCTCTCAGGCGCAAACGCATGGCGAGTTATTGGCAAAGAAGCCGCTGTTGGTCTTATCAATGGTTTGTTTTTCTCGGTTCTGATCGGTGTCATTGCGGGAACATGGTTTCACAGCACAGGGCTTGGCCTTGTCATTGGGGCTGCAATGATTACCAACCTTATCGTTGCAGGGTTTTTTGGCTCAAGTATTCCCGTACTCCTCGACAAGATCGGCATTGATCCAGCCGTTGCCTCATCAGTCTTTTTGACAACTATGACCGACGTAATCGGCTTCTTTGCCTTCCTTGGCTTAGCAACTTTGTTCTTGGTATAAACAATCTCTACCTAAGGCTTAAGCAAAACCCTTGCGGTCACCGTCAAGCTGACTTGGCTTTGTCCGGGCTCAGCAACAGGCGCAGCCATCTTAGCTTCGGCCATACCATCTGAAGCGACACCCCGCATCGCCATCATTGGCATGGGAGGCTGCCCTCCGCCAAACCCAGCATTATCGACCGTGAGTTCAACGATATCATACCCTTTTTTATCGAGAGTTTTGGCAATCAATGCGGCTCGATTTTTAATTGTGAGCAAAGCAGATGTCAAAAGCTCATCCTTCTGAGCTTCAGATTTTTCATTCGAGAGGATGTAATTAAGGCCATTCATCATGAACCCCATCGCCTGAACCTTTCCTGAAAGATCGAGCAGTTTTTGTGAATCCTTGCTCAGCAAATCAAGCGTCTGTGTTCCCTTCCAAATCAGGCGTTTATTGCCTTCCTCCAATGTCACCGGTGTCGGCGGGACTGGCGATGGGTCGTAAGAGTACACATAGTATTGCCCTGTACTGACTTTCACATCTGGAACGTCCTTCGCTGCAGAAACAGCTTTCTTCATCGCCTCATTGATTTTGTCTTGTACCTTTTTGGCATCGCGGTCTTCTACTTCGATCCGCAAGCTCGCTTGCAACTGGTCTTGGACAATGTCTTTCTGTTCGGTTGCCGAAAGTGTGATATAGGTCTGCCCCTCTGGCAGTCTTGGGGAAGCAGGTTCCGCGAAAGCAGGGGTTACCAGAAATAAGCCCAACAAAGACAACATGACAACGCGCATCGCAAAACTCCATTTCAAAGGGGATACATGGTCGTATTGTGGCGCAAAACTACTTTTTGTACAAGCTACGAGCCCGCTCTTCAAAAGCAGAAACCATCCGCCGCACGATTTCATTAAAGAAAACGCCCATTAACCTCTGGAAAAAGAGATTACGGAACTCAAAATCAACAAAGAAATCTATGGTACACCCGCCATTTTCCTCCGGCAGAAATTTCCAAGAATTGGAAAGGTGACGCAAGGGGCCCCGCAAATATTCAACCCGTATCTCATCAGGCCGAATCAAGGTCACTTTTGAAAGAAAGGATTCACGAACCAATTTATAGCCAATGACCAGCTCTGCCATAATGACGTTTGCTTGACGGCTAACAATCCGGCAAGAGCAGCACCACGGTAGAAACTCCGGATACCGCTCTACATCTGCCACCAAATCAAACATTTGCTGGGGCGTGTAGGGTAACGACTTGGTCTCGGCGTGTGTGGGCATGAGGATTCCTGACAGCTTCTTCAATATCTTCAATAGAGGGAATACGGTGTCCCTGCAAGTCTGGAAGACTGCCTACCTCGGAAAGCTCTTTCTTCTCAGATAAGCACCTTTCAATGAAATCGAACTGGTCAGCGGAGCAGTACCCTCTGGCCACAGAAAAACCCTTAACTGTCTGACCTCTTGCCAAAGTAGAATCGCTCAAGCACGCCTGCAGATAAGCCGCTGCAATTGGATACACATATTTTTGCTTGAACGATGGACCTTTTTCTTTGGCATCTGAACAGTTATGAAACAAATCGCACAATTTGACCAAAGCCGTTCGAATATCACGCCCTGTAACTTGAATATACTTGAAGTAAGAACTTTCCGGTTTTTTGTGAAGCCTGCAAATGCAACCGACAACATCCTCAGGCATGAGAGGAGCGTAATCGTCTTTGGGAATATAGTTGGACCCCTCTCCCGTATCGTGCATTAAGGAAGAGACAATTCCAGAAACCATTTGCCATGCATCGCTTCCCAAATAATGGGGGGCAATATCAAGATACCCTTCGGCAACAGCCATCGGATGGTCGAGATATCTCTCCCCTGATCTGCGTCGTTCCGTAGAATGAAGGTTCACTGTAAGAACCAGACCAACCTGTTCAAAGGTAATGTAGTTTTGTCTGTACAGCCCAACCATCAAAGGCCAGAGGTTTTTTTTAGGAATAGCCGAATAGGTTTTAACGCCTGCGTCACTAGGGCGAATCTTCTCCACACGATGCTCTCTAAGATCTTCTGTTCCTTGGAAGACCTGCTCCAAGTCCTCTTTTGAGATTTTCCCCCTAGATCCTTCCACAATATCATTGGTAAAGACCACAATTTTTTCGTCCTCTGACAAAGATGAATCGTTGTAAAGACGAATAACCGCCTCCAGATACCGAAATCGGTCAAAGCGCGAGTCTTCGTGGCGGCTGACCAACGCCGAAGTCATCATCAAAAACTGCAAAGGATCCACATTGCCTGCCTCAAGAGAAGCCCTCCCAAGGCCAAGCCATGTTTTTTTACGTACAGCAAAGTCAGGCAAAAGTCCGTAATCATAGGCCGTTGCCAACACGACTTTTTGCTGAAATGGCGCGTCCTCTCCCGCAAACTCATGTCTCAATGCTTTCGGTGGTTTCATACTGATACGCGATTCCTTTCTCTTCAGCAGGAATCAAGATATATGGAGAAATGCTCCCCACAGTCAATTTTTTTATTATGGCTATTTTGCCAAGCTCTCGGCACGGGCAGCCTTGAGTTTCTCGAAATCTTCTCCGGCATGATGACTAGAGCGCGTGAGAGGAGAGGCCGATACCATCAAAAACCCCTTGGATCTTGCCATACGCTCAAGCTCTATAAATTCCTCGGGGGTCCAGAAATGAAGAACTGGAGCGTGTTTCGGGGTTGGTTGCAGATATTGGCCAATTGTCAGAAAATCAACACCAGCCGCACGGAGATCGTCCATCACCTGCCCGACTTCCTCGTATGTTTCGCCAAGTCCCACCATTAGCCCCGATTTGGTATAGATTGACGAGTCGACTTCTTTAACCCGCTGCAGCAAGCGCAAAGAGGTAAAGTACCGCGCCCCCGGGCGAATGGTAGGGTAAAGACGTGGAACAGTTTCTAGGTTGTGATTAAAAACATCAGGTAGAGATTTTGCAACATTATCAACTGCATCTGCTTTGTTCTTAAAGTCAGGGGTTAAGATTTCAATGGTCGTTTTCGGAGCTTTGAAACGGATCGCCTCAATTGTTTTGACAAAATGTTCCGCTCCACCATCAGGTAAATCATCGCGATCAACTGAAGTAATGACAACGTGCTTGAGGCCCATTTTTTCAACAGCAACACCAATCCGCAACGGCTCCATGCGATCCAGTTCATTGGGTTTTCCAGTTGCCACATTGCAAAAGGCGCAAGCCCTTGTGCAAACCTCACCCATAATCATAAAGGTCGCGTGACGCTTATTCCAGCATTCGCCGATATTTGGACACCCTGCCTCTTCGCATACGGTGGTTAGTTTGAAATTCTTAACAATTTCATGGGTTTCGGAGTAAGTCAGCCCTTGAGGGGCTTTAACGCGAATCCAGTCCGGCTTCTTGCCCATGGGGCGATCCGGATTTTTCTGCTTTTCAGGGTGACGCTTGGTACGATCCAGCAAATCCGGATTATAGGTCATGTTTGGGTCCTCTGCGTTTCGGACCCACCATAGTTTTAGGTCAGGTCATCGTCAATTTTTTTCTCACGGCTGGAGGTCAGCAGTTGCGACAGACAGATTTTCGATCAGCCCACCACGGGTATGGAGAATTTCCATCCGCTCAAGGTATAAAGCCGTCAAAGCACGTTCATAGGCAAGATCTTCCTCTGGCGCAGTTGACAGATCACTGTCCTCTTGAGATTGTACAAATTCAAGGAGCCTGTGCCAAAAGTAGAGGCTGCGAATACTGTTCTCAACCAAAGCCTTTGTTTCTTCAAGCAGCACTTTGTTCTTATTCCATACGTCAAGGGTCAGAGTTTCAAGCTCTTGAAACTGACGAGCAAGATCGAGTTGAGAGAAATCCCTCTCCTCCGTTTCACTCAAAAACGGCCGCCCCGCACTTTCCCGAAACTGGTTAAACTGTTTAAGGTGAGACTCTTGCTTCCGTACTTTTTCCTCATAAACCTTGTGTTTTTCGCTCTCAGAGTTTCCGAAACTTCTGGCAAAAACAATGCGGCTATGGCTCAACGTGTACATAATAGCAACATCCAGAGCTTGTTGCTGCAGATCAGTCTCAGCAGCACTCGCCCTTCCACCCAGCACTCCGTGAACGTAAAATTCGTAATGTTCAAACATCCACCGCGCACGCCGCGCTCCAACTTCTGCCAAGGCAAATTGTGCATCAATCAAGCGGTAACATAATTCGGCCCGCTCCTCTGTTATATCCTGCAGTGTCTGTAAAAGGGGTTGTGAGAGATAATCCGGCTTTGAAAACAAGACAGAACGCACATCAGAGGCCGATACGTCCTTAATCTGCCCCTCTTCCAACTGGCTAAGCATCCCTCTCAGGAATGCCAAACTCCGCATTATTTCCATTCAGAAACCACGCACACCATCTCTTGGAAAACCCACCTTTGGCTTTCCTTGATATAATATTACCATAAATGTAGATTATGTCAAATTAAAGGGAGAATTACGGCTTTTGGAAGATCAATTGGAGTTCGGTGTTTTAGAAAATGGTCGGGGCGAGAGGATTTGAACCGCACGCGGCTCCGCCGCGCTCTTGTCTGAAACAAGGGGGTCTCAAATCCTCTACTCTCAATATTCAGTGTTTTAGAAAATGGTCGGGGCGAGAGGATTTGAACCCCCGGCCCTCTGCTCCCAAAGCAGATGCGCTACCAAACTGCGCTACACCCCGACTCAAGTGGACTGTGCAGTGTGATTAGCACAAATTCTTAGGGCTTATCAAGCGATTTCCCAAAAATTGGTGAAATGATTTGATCTCCACGATCAATCCCTAGCTTTTCTGCCACTCCCCCAGAAATTTCGAGAACGGCTTTCACAGGCTCTTTTGAAGAAATAACGGAAAAATCAAGAGGTCTTGCTTTGCTATGAACAGACGACACAACCCCCATCCCGTCAATAAAAACCATATCAAGGGGAATAAGTGTGTCTTTCATCCAGAATTGAGCCGGAGTCAGATCATCAAAGACGAATAACATTCCTTGGTCCTCTGGCAAGTTCTGGACCCCCATCAAGCCCTTCTCACGCGTTTGGTCATTGTTTGCAATGCGAACATTAAAACGGTGGATTTTTCCATTCGCCAATTGAACGCCAAGCGGGTCCGCCATCGCCAAAGAGGCCCATATTTCACATAGCCAGAACAGCCCCACCAACAGAAGAACACTCTTTCTCATGGAAAAAGAGTCCTAAGAAACTCAAAAACTTTGTTCTCTGCGTCATGGTCATACGCTGTGTTGTGCTGGGCCGCAGGCAACACCACCAACTGTTTCGGTTCGTTAGCACTATCAAAAAGGTTATGAGCCAATCTTGAAGGAACAACCTCATCCTGACCCGCCACAATAAAGAAAATGGGAGCCTTCACCTTTTTAATTTTTTCAATACTATGGAACTGATCCTTCAGTAAATATTCCACAAAGGGCACGAAAGGATAATGGTGTTTGGCAACATTCAGCATGGAATCAAACGGAGTTTCTAAAATCAGAGCCGCTGGGGTTTGCTCAATCGCCAGTTGAACTACGACCCCCGTCCCCAAAGAACTTCCATAAAAGACTATTGGGTTTTTATTTTTTGCTAGAAACTCCATATAAGCTCTAGCATCCAGATAAAACCCCTCTTCGCTCGGATACCCTGCGTTTTCACCATAGCCCCGATATTCCGCGAGCAGAACTCCATAACCATCTTCTATCAACCTTTGAAACCGAGAGACCATCCAAACCGGATGGCTGGCATTTCCATGAAAGGCAAGAATAATTGGCTTCTTCTCATCACGCGGAGGCTTGTAATATCCAGTAAGGTCAAGACCGTCTTCCGCCCGAACGTGAACTGGATCGAAACCAGACAAATTCGCAAACTCGCTCTGCGGAATATTCATTGGTGGAAAATACATCATTTTTCTCTGGTTAAGGAACATCATAAAAACAACAAGAACTCCGATTAGAAAAAGGACAACAAGAGTGGAAAGAACAAACCTGAATACCCTCACTATTCGCCCCCGATCAGAGACAAATTATACATACGTGCGTAAACCCCTCCCTTTGACAAAAGCCCTTGATGAGTTCCAGTTTCAACAACTCGCCCATGATCTAAAACAACTATTTTGTCTGCATCTTGAATTGTTGATAAGCGATGAGCCACGACTAACGTGGTTCGTCCTTTTTCCAATTCATGCAAAGCCGATTGAATCAACCGCTCGGATTCATTATCCAAAGCCGATGTTGCCTCATCAAGCAGCAAAATCGGAGCCCCCCGCAAAATTGCCCGCGCCAAGGAAATCCTCTGCCGCTGCCCCCCTGAAAGACGAACGCCATTTTCTCCAACCCGTGTTTGGTAGCCCTCCGGCATTTTTAGGATAAAATCTTCCGCTGCAGCCATACGAGAAGCCAAGCGGATCTGATCCTCGCTGGCCCCCACCAGTCCATAAGCAATGTTACCAAGAACAGTATCATCAAAAATGGTAATATCTTGAGACACCAGAGCCATACTGCTCCGCAAGCTGGAGAGAGTCGCATCCCTCAGGTCATGACCATCAACACAGACCACACCCGAAATGGGATCATAGAATCGCAACAACAAAGATAAGATTGTAGTCTTTCCACTTCCAGAAGCACCCACCAATGCCGTGACTTTCCCCGCTTCCGCCACAAAAGAAACGCTGTCTAGGGCTAGAGCCTGACCATCCTCCTCTTGATGATACCGGAAAGAAACATTTTCAAACCGCAGTTCAGGACAGTGAATAAGAAGGGGCGTTGCCTCTGGCTTTTCAACAATACTGGTCTGGTATGCCATCATCTCTTGCACACGCTCAGCCGCCCCAAGACCAAGCTGGAGAGAGTTATTGAGTTTGGCCAGTTTTTTCATTGGCTCGTAAGCGAGAGAGAAGGCTGCAATAAAAGAAATCAATCCCCCCGGGGTTAAATCTCCCGCAGCAATCCGATATCCACCATAAACCACAACGGCAAAGACCACTACACCAACCAAAACTTCGTTGATTGGTGTTGATAAGCTTCCAATTCGGACCGCCTTAATGTTGAGGTTGCGAACTGTATTGACGGCTTCTCCCGCTTTGTTCCGTTCGGCATTCTCCATCCCATAAGCCTGCACCTGACGAATTCCCTGAAATATCTGGGTCAGAACTCCCATCAAATTTGCCGTTTCCCCCTGAATAGACTTCGAAACTTTGCGCAATTTTCGGCCTAGCACCATCACCAAACTTGAAGCAAAAGGAAAAACCACCATTGTCAGCAACGCAAGCTTCCAATCTTGGACAAACATAACTCCCACCAGAAAAACGAGAGTCAGAAGGTTATTCCCAATCCCCGTCAAGGCATCCGAAACAGCAACACGCATGACATTCACATCATTGGTTACACGCGAAACCAGTTGGCCACTGGGGTAAGTATGAAAAAATTTGAGATCAAGCGTCATAAAATGTGAGAACACATCCCGTTGAATATCGGCAACAACAGACTGCGAAACCTTGTTCATCTTGATCGTATGAAGATAGGTTGAAATTCCCCTCACCGCGAAAGAAAGAAAGATCATCGCCCCCAAAGGAAGAATGACATCCACCGTCTCAGGATTTTGCTGTACCCCTATCATGGCTTTGTCGAGGATAGGCTGAAGCAACTTGGCAAAAGCCGCTGTGGCCGCCGCAGAAATCAACATAAAAACCATAGCAATGAGGAGCTGCCCCCAGTACGGAGTAAGATACTTGCGCACCAAGGGAACCAAGATTTTAAGAGATGATGTCTGACCTGCACTCATTTGGCAGACAAATTACGAGGAAAGCTAGCGCGTTGCAAGTTATCCGTGGAGTGGGGCAAAATCCTACGCGCTGCGCCGACGATGCTTGCGATCCGGCAACGCCTTGCCCCATTTGAGCCGATCCACCATATAGGTAGGACGAATGTTATTAAACTGCGTAACTAAAATATTCAGGATTTTATTCACATCCGCCGGAGTGGCTGCGTTTTTGAAAACTCCCGAATGCATACCATTTTTAACCAAACAGGTATCCATATTGACTAAACTTGCCCCCAAAATGTCGTGGGCCATACTGTCGCCCACCATGACCGTCTGGCCAGGGTAAATATCATTCTGGTGCAGAACCTTGATACAATGATGGAAGATGGGCTTATAAGGCTTGCCAATCATTTGAATAACACCGCCAAGCTCCTCGTAACGGCGGGCGAGTTTGGCAACCCCTCCTGCAAAATTGGTCCCGATCAAGGCCTTGGTATCAGGGTTAATGCAAATAGCTTTGAGGCGACAGCGAATAGCCTCTTTCATAGCCTCGTCATAGACTGACAAATCCCCCTCTAAGGGGTCCCATCCGGAAATGAGAAAAATTTTGGCGGAGGAAACATCTTTTTCTTCCGTAACAGGCAATGTCGAAAGGAAGTTGCGAGTCCGCTCCCCACCGATCAAATAATAGCTTTGCCCCAACCCTTGAAAAATTCCTTCATTCTGGTTCTTGATTCCTTGCCAGAGCAACTCACCAGAAGTCAGAATTTCACTATACAACCCATCTGGCATTCCCTTGTCCCGCAGGTACTTGACCATCTGCTCGGTCCGAAATTCGGAATTGGACATGAGGAGAACAAATTTCTTCCGTGCTTTGAGTTCTTTCAAACATTCAATGGCACTTTCAAACACCTTCTCGCCATCATGGATAACACCCCACGTATCAATGATGAATCCAGTATAGCTATCGGAGATGTCCGAGATACCCTGACAGAACTTTGTATTTGGCATATAAATCTTCCCCATAGAGCGTGCATCGCACAGAGCTTTTCTCAGTGTAGCGCGTAATCCTAAACGGAGTGTTAGCATTTCTACTCAGAAAAAATTTATATATATTACAGTATGTTAGGCTACGTCCGCTTAGTGGGTTTTGGCATTTCTCCCTGCAACTTCACACAAGATTTTGTATAATTTCCCAATGTCGCTGGTTGAAAAGACCGATGACAACAAATCCCCATAGTCGTTATTTTGCGACTGTTCGAGAACTTCTTCGAACTGACGAATAAATCTTTGGACGTAGTTGCGAAACTCTCCGTCTTCGATAAATTTGCGCTGCGTTTTTTCCGCTGGAATTCTTGGAGCAATTTCAACCAAATGGCGCGTAAAAGCTGCTACATCGCCTTTTTGATAAGCTCTGAGCACCCGATCATCCACATCGTTTTCAAGATGACGAGACACGTCAAGAGCCAGAGAATAAAGACTCTCAATCACAAAGCGTGAGGAAGACAAGAACGCTTCCCTTTGCGCTTTCCACTGAGTGTCCTTGATTTTTTCGGTTTGTGCCGAAACTTCCTGTACCGCTCTGAACAAGACATTGCTATGGCGCGTGAAGGACAAAGCCGCCTCATCCGCGCTGTCAACAGCCCGTTTGGCAATACTAGCCAAGCGGCCAGACTCATCTGCCAAGTGTTGGCAAGACGTATCTATGTTTTCAGACACGCTCTCGCTCAACCCTTTGACTTGCCGCGCTTCGACAACCAAGCGAGAGGTCGCTTCAGCAATCCGGTCTACAGCCTCTGCCGAGCTTTCAGCAATGATGCTGGCCTGACCGCGCAACTCTTCACCATAAAGCTGAGCATTCTTGACCGATGCCTTCATAAACTCCTCAACTTCACGAGCCCGAATGGACAAGCTGTCTCCCGATTTCTGAAGTTCCAGCAACGATCCTTTCGAGCTATCTATCATGCGTGAAGACTCTTCCTGAACGCTGGAAATAATACGGGCAGCCTTATGAACCGCTTGTTCAGCCAACAAAGAAAGACGATGCCCCTCCTCAATATATTGACGGCTTGCCCCCAACAGTTTTTCGGATGTGCTATCGGCCTTGGTATCCAATACCTGTGTGGAATGGCCAAATTGTTCGGTTGCCTCACTCATTTGTGCAACAGCGCGTCCAACCACGCCTCCAAGCTCTTGGATATACTCACCCAAATTCTTCTGCATGGAGTCAACGCGCAAACGAACCTGATCCGTAATCAATTGCAAATCTTCAACACGTCCTTTCACGCCATTTTGGACTTGCTCAATTCCACTTTGAGCTCCCTCCGCGACATGGCGAACAGAGTCAATGGAAGATGTTAGATCTTCAACCAAAGCATTCAGAGTCCGAACACTCCCCGTGGCTGAGGCATCAATATCCGTCAGCTTTCCTTCAAGGCGATTCCCCATCTCCTCCAAAGAGACCATAACGGTTTCAGTAGTAGAAGCATACGCTGAACGAAGTTGTTGGTAGCGAGATTCAAGCTCGGTAGATTTCGAAATAACCCGATCATATTCAGGCAAAGCAACTCCTGCGACATCACGAAGAGATTCCGTAGCTTCCTGAACTGCGTCCTTGGCCCGAGCCGATTTCGTTTCAAGATCCGACAAGGTAAAGCTCACATTATTTTGAAGCTGTGACAACTCACCAGAGATATCTCCGACTTGACGAATAATCCGGTCGCCACGATCAAAGAAGGATTGACCAAGTAGAATGATCTGGCTTTCGGTCATATCCAATGTGGCGTTGAGGTCTTGAGTCTGCGCTCTGAGGAGAGACTGCATGACACCTGTTTTCTCTTCCATCTCAACCACCAGAGCACGCAAACTTTGCCGCTGTGTAGCCACATCCTCGGTTACGCTGCGCGTATGGATTTTAATTTCTCCGGCAACCTCTGCCACATCCTGCAGACTTCCCTTGATGGATACGCAGATCTGTTCCGCCATATCACGCGCTTTCGTAGTGCCTTGGTCAATTTCAGCAACCCGCGCTGAAAGTTTTGCATTCAAGGCAAGGGCTTCTCCACTGAGCCGTTCGGCGGCTTGATCGACCAGAAACAACGGCTCTGTGCTGCGCTGTGAAATAAAATCGGCAGCTTCGTTCAAACGCGTCACAGACCCCTCAACAATCGAGAAAATTTCATCTTTTTGATGATCAAGGCGCACCAAGGACTGATCCAATTTCTCCTGCCGCCCATCAATATTTTCGTTCAGTTTCTCAAATTTTTCTACTTGGGAACCTGCGGCAGCCACCAGTTGCGAAACTTTTTGATCCGCAACTTCTGCTAGACGATCAATCTGACTTGTTGTATCCGAAAGAGCGCGATCATACATATCGCGGCTGCGACGAACCGCGCTAACAACACTATCTGCGCCTGCCAAAGCCATAGACAAAGCTTCGCTGAGTTTGTGAGTTGCCACTTCGCTGACCTGACCGATATTTTCGGTTCCTTTTAACAAATCAACTGTCACGCTCTCCAGATCCCGCGCCCGTCCAGCAAGTTTTTCATCAATCCCCTCAACACGAACCAAAATGGCCGTTGTGGATTCTTCGACTTGTTCAAGACCAGATGTCACGGCACTCATAACACGCCCTGCGGAATCGGCAATGCGCTGAGCCCCTTGTTCCAACTTCTCTTGCTGCTCAAGGGTTGATTTTTGTGCATCCTCCAGCGCGGAAACATTTTTACGCGTGAGAAGTTCAAGCTCACTGACCCGCGCTTGCATTGTTCCTTCAAGCCGCGCTGCTTCTGCGGCAACAGTATCCGAAACACGGCTTAATTCTTCTGCGTGTTTTTCGAACTGAGAACTTGTCCCAGCGAACCGAGAAGAGATTTCACCCACACGCGCCGAAAGAGCCGAAGCCGCAACAGACAAGCGATCTTCAATGGTTTGAACCCG
Organism: Alphaproteobacteria bacterium; assembly: GCA_018063145.1. Lineage (GTDB taxonomy): Bacteria > Pseudomonadota > Alphaproteobacteria > Micavibrionales > Micavibrionaceae > UBA1573. Next base: position 7,516 of record JAGOQV010000021.1, on the reverse strand, counting down.
TGCCGAGGCATCTTCACTCGCCTTGAGCAACTGGTCAACTCCACGTTCCAAAACGTGTTCGATTTCATCAGATTTCCCAGCAATCTCATCACTTGCCTTGACCCATGCCGACACACTGTCTTTTGCTTTCAATCCGATGATATCAGATTGAGCTTCAATTTTTTCCGTCAAGGACAAAATCTCTTCGGCTCGCGCACTCAAAGTTTCGGCCAGACGATCAATGTGAAATTCTGTTTTCTGAGACACACCAGAAAAATCGCGTATTTCCGACCGAAGCCCTTGACGAGCGCGTTGGATTGCCTTGATTGCAGCCCGTGAAGATGAAGACATTTCAACCGCTTGCTGAACTAGAGTTTGAATTTCGCGGTTCACAACTCGTGATTGCTCTGCTGTAGGGAACAAAAGCTGTTGCAATTCCTGACGCAAGGCTTGAGCATAAATATGCGCATCACTCCGCCGCTGCCATGTAGCAAGACACAACCACAACAAAGCCACCGGAGCGAGAACGCTGGCCAAAATCCCTCCAAGTGTCAAGGGAGAGGCCGTAATCGCCTTCACACTACCTGGCAAAGCCAGAATATAGATGGTTGCATAGCTGACCCAAGCAACGGTCAAGAAAACAGCCACGGCCTGTGCGATTTGCAGCCACGCCGGAACAACTTGCTTGACCGAACGAACAGATGTTCCAACCAGCGATGAGAACAGACTCTCTTCGTCATTATCTTTTTCTGGAGGCTCGGAAGACTCGGCTTCCTCAGATGAGGCCATGATCTTCCAGTTACGAAGCACGGGTTTATCGCCCATGAACACATGGCGAGAGGCTGCATCAGTATCCGCAGGGATATTGAGCGAAACATCATTTTGTTGGTCCGAAGGGGCGGCTGAAACGGCTTTCACCGTTTTGCGGGAGGCAAAAAGAGTCATGAGCGGTAGGCTCCATCTTCAAATGTTCACTTTGGGGTGAAGCCAGTTTACCGCTTTTCTTCAGACCCTCAAGTAAGCTCCGAAAGTTATTCACCTTTTTTTGATTCGGAGTCTTCTGGAATATTCCTTTTCTTAAACCCCGCAAGCCAAGCCGAAGAAAGATATACCCTCAAAGATACATGGACATAATAAGAAATTTTATGTTCAACCCTTCTCCTAGCAAGAGGGGGGAGGATAAGCAAAAGGGCTACGAGCAGAACCAGTTTCGTCAGAAATCCCAAGACGCGCACGTGCTTTACGGCGTTGTGCATCCTGAAAGTCAGCTAGATTTGGCTTTTCTTTCGTGGGGTCCCGCACAGGGTTCCATTCAGGTGTTTCGACTCCGCTTTTGGAGGCAAGGTCAACAATTTCAGTCGTTGCTCGCTGCAGAGCATAGATGCAGTCAGGATGCGCCGTGATCTCTGGCGGCAGAGTGCGGCAAAGAGCAACGGCTTCCTCAGCAATACTCTCCATCAAGGCCTTAGCCCGCCCACAAGCCGCAGAGCCATCCATCCCCAAAATTTTTCCAAAATATTCCCATGTTTTGTCTGAGAAGCCCTCTTTTTTGCCGTTCAGAGGCAACATCATCTGGTCAGCCTTTTTATATACGACCGTAGAAACAATATCGTAAGCGGGGGCAAAGCGCACCGAACCCGCCGCAAAATCAGGGCCATCAACTGTCTTGAGAACAGAGAGGTTTTTGCGGTGCATATCCCCATCCCGCAGGGCATAGGATAGGACCACGCGATCAAAAAGGGCGAGTTTGTCCTGTTCCCAGTTGGTGCTAACCTTCTTGACAAGGCTGGCACATTTTTCGATAGATCCGGTATCTTTTTCGTGTGAGGAAATTTTGGCCAGAGAACACAAATCCTGCATCAGAACTTGCCGAGAGTCATCCTTGTTCTCTGGAATATCAAACCGCTCCACCAGAACAGCAGGAGGAAGACCGTGAGGAAGAGGGACAAGTGTATGTCCGGCCGTATTGATCCCTACCTTTTCGGAAACACGAAGACAAAACCACTCAAGGGCCCCAATGCTACGAAGATTTCCTTCGGTCGGCAGTTTTCCAGCATTCCCACCACCCGGGAGCTTCAGGATATGAGTAAAAGAATCCCCCCCTCCTTTTGCAGGGACAAGCCGTCCATCTTCATGCAAACACATGGGGAGCTTCATTTGCGCTCCTGAAAGGCGCGGCATAGCTCTATCATTCCAAAAGGCAGCCACGGATTGGGACATACTTTGGTGAATCCCCTCTTGAGACGGACCCAAATATTGTCCCGAAAAAACACCATTTTCTGCTGAAAAATCCTGAAGGCGGCCCTTAAGGGTGTCTCGCGGGGCTAGGCTCAGAAACTCATCCTCCTTGTCCGGAGCAACGATCCGAAGATTGGACAGAAAAGCCAGCCCGTTTTCCAGATAATCCCATTGATCTCTATAGTTAAGAACGTCAAAAAGCCAACCTTCCGGTTGCATATTATTGATGACGGCCGGCTCTTCATAGCAATTGTCTACATCAAAAAGGTGAAAAAGCTCGGGGGCATGTCCTTGCCACTGGACGGCTTTTGTTTGCAGTTGACGGGTCAGGGTTCCAATCCGCTGGCCATACCAGTAAACCCCAAGAGCAGACTGTCCTGCTTCTCCAAAGACTTTTGCCAGCTCTTCTGCCATACTTCCAGCCCTTTCCGTTTGTGCCCCCCTGTAAAGGCAGAGGAGAGGTTTCTGGAACTTATTCTATAAAATTATGTAAATTTTATCAAGTTAAAAGAAACAGGGACAAAAAGGACTGTTTTTTTACTTCTCGGCCCCCTTCTTAAGCCCAGTCAGAAGCAGATATTCCTCAAGATCGCGCTTGAGCTCAGGGGCCAGAAGGTAAAGGCCAATAATGTTAGGAATCGCCATGGACATAAAAACAGCGTCCGCAAAACGCACAACATTTTCCAAGGAAACAGAAGCACCAATCACCACAAATAGTAGGTAAACAACGCGAAACCCTATGGCGATGCCCTTCTTGTCTCCGAACAAAAACCCAACACATTTTTCCCCGTAATAGGAATAGACGATAATGGTGGAATACGCGAAGAGGAAGACAACCACCGCCAACACCAGATCAAACCACGGAAAAACCGTCTGGAACGCCTTGGACGTTAGATCAATGCCCTGCACTCCTGCGCTTCCGTCATAGACCCCCGAAACAATGATAACAAGAGCCGTCACCATGCAAACAAAGAACGTATCAATAAAGGGACCAAGCCCTCCGACCAGCCCCTGCCGAATGGGAAAGTCCGTTTTGGCTGAAGCCTGAATAATAGCTGCCGTCCCGAGACCGGCCTCATTGGCAAAGGTTGCTCGTTTGACACCTGCAATAATGGCTCCGACCAAGCCACCCCATCCAGCTTCCACGCTCCACGCGCTGTCAAAAATTTTGCCAAATGCAGCAGGGATATTCTGGTAGTTGACAGCCAAAACCACAAGACCCGCACCAATATAAAGCAGAGCCATCGCAGGTGTCAGTTTTGCTGCCACCTTGGAAATTGTCTTAACCCCACCCAAAGTGACAATCCCCGTGAGAACAGCCAAAACAAATCCAAACAGCCATCCCTTTTCATGGAGGAAACTGTCTTCCCCTCCCGTGACATAAAGGGCTTGCCCAAAGACTTGATTGGCTTGAAACATATTTCCCCCACCAATGGCCCCTGCGATACAGCATAAGGCGAAGAAGCTCGCCATAAAGATACCGATTTTTTTCATGCCCCTATTTTCGAAAGCATCTCGCAAATAATACATGGGGCCACCCCCCACCTCATCCGGCCGATCCGTATCAGGAAAGTGCCTATATTTAACTCCCATTGTCACTTCGGCAAACTTGCTGCCCATGCCCAAAATACCCATGACCCCCATCCAAAAAGCCGCCCCGGGCCCACCAACCGTCACAGCAACCGCAACACCTGCAATGTTGCCAAGGCCAATCGTGGCCGATAGACAAGCCGACAAAGAGTCAAAATTGCTAATCTGTCCCTTGGCATCCGGCTCATCGTATTTGTGGGTCAGACAATCGAAAGCGTGTTTGAAATAGCGAAGATTGGCAAACTTCAGATAAAAACTGAAAAATATCCCTGCCGCCGCCAGCCAGACAACGATCAAAGGAAGATTTTGCGTGATCTCTCCTGTTGGGGAGTCAAACTCAAGGGGAACACTATAGAAGACGTATTTTTCGGCGGCCTCTGCAACTGCGCCAAAAGCAGTATTGATGGCGGCATCAATAGTCATTCTCTCCGTCTCCCTTGTTGGTCAGTCTTTTTCTGATTGAATACACCAGTTTTAGAGCATCCCAAAGGGGGCCGTCAAAGAAGAGAATCTTAATTTACACACATATTGAGGTTGAAAAAGGGAAGCTGCCCCCTCTCCTCTCCATAGAAAAATCGTCCTAATTCGATGCGCAAATCGGGTGAGAAACTGGATGACCAGGGAAAATCGTTGCCGCCCATTTCCGCAACCCTTTGTCATTCATTTTGGACGCTTTGGGAATACGGGGCGCATAGGTCTGACAAAACGCATCTGGACGCATAACAGCCGCATCCTTGGAGATTTTGTTGGCAAAATCGGTCCGAAGCTGGTGCAACGACATTTCCGGATCATCGCGCCCATCGCGGCGGAAAAACGCAATCAAAGTTTTTTCATAGCCTGAAAAAACACTCCCATGAGCATTGGTGAATTCTTTGTACTGAAGATAAAGGTTTTTCTGTGTTTTTGGCCATAAATGCTGGCAATTCAGGCCAATCACCATCAATTCGCTATGGATACGAATTCCCTGCTCGGCTTCGGCTTCCTTCATGCTATAGCAATTCGCCAAAGCCGATGAGGAGAAGACAAAAATAGACAAAAATATAAGAAAAAACTGTTTCATGATTTCCTACAGCTCAACAGCAGTTAATAAAGGTTTTCCTTCGAAGTAAGCCAATATATTGGCAATCACCAGACGGCCCATTTCAGAACGGGTCTCGGCTGTGGCGGAGCCAACATGGGGTAAAAGAACAACGTTGTCCATAGAAATTAACGCCTCTGGCACATTTGGTTCATTTTCATAGACATCAAGCCCTACCCCCGCAATATCGCGGTTTCTAAGGGCAATTAGCAAATCTTCGGTGTTCACCACCGACCCCCGCGCAATATTCACCAAATACCCCTTTGGCCCAAGAGCCTTAAGAATTTTTCCCGTCACGAGGTTTTTTGTTTCGGGTCCCCCCGGGCAAGCCATAACCAAAACATCGCTCGCCTCAGCCATTTGCCGCAAGTCAGCAAAGTAAGGGTAGGTCAAATCCGGCTTTTGTCGAGGCCCATGGTAAACTATTTTCATATCAAAAGCAAGGCAGCGACGCGCAATAGCCCGCCCAATCCGCCCCATTCCAACAATTCCCACTGTTTTTCCAGACAAGGAACTGGACAAAGAAAAAGCTCCCGAAGCCCATTTGCCAACCCGCACATACATATCGGCCTCAACAATCCGGCGCATCAGGCACAAGATGAGGGAGAGAGCAATATCCGCCGTATCCGGAGTCAAAATGTCAGGCGTATTGGTGACGGCAATTCCTCGCGCCTTGGCCGCACTGAGATCAATATTATCCACCCCTACCCCAAACTGAGCGACGATCTCAAGATTGGGTAAGGATTCAAGAATCCGCGCCGTAACCGGTATCCCGTTATAGGCCGAGAGAATTCCAATGATATCGTTTTTATACGCCTGCAGCACCGCCTCGGGATTAGGCTCTTTCCACAGGCGGATCAGATCAAAACTCTTCTCTAATGCGTCCATTTCCGCAGGAAGCAAAGAACCAAGAGCCAAAATGGTCTTCTTTTTCATGTTAGGCCTGTAAAAACTTTGTTGATCCCCCTACCTTAAACATGGTTAAACCATCCGTCAATTGACAGGAAAGATATGACTGAAAGCCAAGAAAACCGGAAAAAACTCTTCATCAAGACATGGGGATGTCAGATGAATGTGTACGACACCCGCCGCATGGAGGATGTTCTGCGTCCGCTTGGCTATGACAGCGTGGACACACCAGACAATGCCGACATGGTTATTCTCAATACCTGTCATATCCGAGAAAAAGCCACCGACAAGGTTTTCTCAGACCTTGGACGCTTGAGAGAACACAAAATTGCCAAAGAAGCCACGGGTGGACAAATGCTTCTTGCAGTCGCGGGATGCGTGGCTCAAGCCGAAGGCGACGTCATTTTAGATCGTGCAAAATATGTGGATATGATTTTTGGTCCTCAGACCTATCATCTTCTTCCTGAAATGGTGGCCAAAATTACAGGAGCCTACGGAAAGCACCGTGTTATTAACACTGACCTTCCCACCCTTGAAAAATTCGACCAGCTACCGGAAGAAAATTCGTCTCAAGGTCCCTCTGCTTTTCTTTCTGTTCAAGAAGGATGCGATAAGTTTTGTAGCTTTTGCGTTGTGCCCTATACAAGAGGGGGGGAGTATTCCCGCCCTGTTCAGTCTATTCTGGAAGAAGCGCACCGCCTCGCGGATAACGGGGCCAGTGACCTCACCCTGCTAGGTCAAAACGTCAACGCCTTTCATGGAGAAGGACCAGATGGAAAAATTTGGGGACTGGGCCGTTTGCTGGAAGAGCTCTCTTCCTTCAATGGACTGGACCGACTCCGTTATATCACGTCTCACCCCTGCGACGTTCAAGATGACTTGATTGCCGCCCACCGCGACCTGCCAAAAGTCATGCCTTTTCTGCACCTTCCGGTTCAAAGCGGATCTGACAAAGTTCTGAAAGATATGAACCGCAAACATACGGCCCAGTCCTATTTAGACATTCTGGCGAAATTTCGTGAGGCCCGTCCCGACATCGCGTTTTCCTCGGATTTTATCGTTGGCTTTCCCGGGGAGACGGAAAAAGATTTCGAAGACACCTTAAAACTGGTTGAGCAAGTTGGTTACGCCTTTTGCTATTCGTTCAAATACAGTGCCCGCCCGGGAACGCCCGCCGCAAACATGAAAAATTTGGTCCCCGAACAAGTAAAGGACGAGCGGCTGCAAAGACTTCAGACCCTGCTAACCGCGCAAAGTATTGCTTACAACTCTTCTTTTCTTGGGAAAACCCTTCCGGTTCTTTTTGACGGGTTTGGCTCCCGAAAAGGCCATTTGCATGGCCGGACACCTTATAACCAAGCCATTCACGTTCCCGCAGCGCAGCGGCTTTATGGCCAAATAGTTAATGTGGAAATAACCTCTGCCGGAAGCACCGCCCTAACGGGGAGAATTCAAACCCTCGAAGAAAAAACGGTTGACAAGCAGGCCGAATAAAAATAGAAAAACCACCTGACCGCACTCCATTATTCCCTGATAGCTCAGCGGTAGAGCAAGCGACTGTTAATCGCTTGGTCGCAGGTTCGAATCCTGCTCAGGGAGCCATTCTTTACAAGATGCTGAATTCATCAAACGAGATATGATACTATGACGGGGAGAGATGCGCCGCGATGACGTTATCACTGAATGGCGTATAGGCTCGGACCACTCTGGCTAGAGCGTCCG
>JAGOQV010000085.1 GCA_018063145.1 Alphaproteobacteria bacterium | reverse complement strand
ACCCGTCTCTGCCAACACTTTCGTGATCGCAGCCGTCAGCGTCGTCTTCCCGTGGTCAACGTGACCAATCGTTCCAATGTTACAGTGCGGCTTGTTCCGCTCAAATTTTTCCTTGCCCATTTTTATAGCACCTTATGTTGTCTCAAGACGTTAAAAAACCCAAAGCCTTGAGTTTTTCAAGGCCAGAAATTGTTTAGGGGAGGTTGCCGCGAGAGTCAATTCCTTTCTTAAGGGGATATTTGCAAAACATCCTACAGAACCGCCATTTTTGAGGATTAGTCGTCTTAGGCTGCTTTCTTACCGCTCCCCTTGTTATTGGGCAGAAATTCGCATAGGCTTAGCCCCTAATCGAGGGCAATATCATGGATGATTCGCCGCTGGTCCTGATTGCGGACAATAACCAAGTTTCACGAGAACAAATGGCCAACACCTTGTTGGCCTCGGGCTATCGCGTTATTCAAGCGATTGATGGCGGCAGTGCTTTGAAAGTTGTAAAAGAACATTCGGTGTCTGTTGCCATTATTGACCACTTCATGGACCCGCATGGAGGATTTGATTTTGCACGCGTCCTGCGCAACAGTGGCAAGAAAATCCCTATGATTTTGGTAACAGATGAGGAAACGTCCGATTTGCTCATGCAAATTACGCGTCATGGAATTTCCAGATACTTGAAAAAACCAGTGGACCCCAAACGCTTGAGCGAAGCGGTGAAGCGAACTCTCCGCGAAGCGGGCCCCAAAGAGAAAAAAACAGCCCCTTCTTCCCCTATAGTGGTCAGCATTATGAGCAGAGATCATAGCTACACCCCAGAGGAGTTGATGGATCGGGCCTTGGAACTTGGTTTACGAAATGCTGAAACACGAAAAGGTGGGCCGTTTGGAGCCGTTGTTGCCGATGAAAATGGCCGTATATTAGGAGAAGGTGCAAGCGGAATGACGTCTCGCTGTGATCCCATTGCCCATGCAGAGGTCATGGCCATACGGCAAGCCACAGAAGCCCTCAACCAATCCCACCTTGAAACGTGCAGCCTTTTCTGCAGCGGCCAACCGACAGCCATTGGTCAGGCCCTGATTGAAAGCGTTGGTCTGGCCCAAGTTTACTACGCCCTTTCTCACGAAGACGTGGCACAAATTCGGCCCCCAAAGCAAGTTCGGCCTGTTCCTATGAAGCAACTAGGACACGCAAGGGCTTTAGAAATTCTGGGGGCATGGAGCCTTTTGAGCAAACAAGTTCAAGACTAAGTGCTTTGAAGATAACATAAGAGAAGAAAGCCTATTCCATCTTGATTTGTAGAACATTTTAGGCCATCACTCTTAAGGGAATTAAGGACTTGATATATGGGATTTTTTAGTTCGATTTTTTGCTTGTTGGGAGCACAGTCTCCGGTTCATATCCGGTTGCTGACTTTGTTGTCTGGAGCCAAGAAAATTGGCTCTGATTCGCTTGGTAATGTTTACTATGAGCACAAAGCCCGTTCAGGATACAACCACCCCAGACGCTGGGTTCTGTACAAAGGAGTCCCCGAGCCAAGCTCCGTTCCTCCTGAGTGGCATGGTTGGTTACATTACCAGACAAACAGCGTTCCTGAGAACGAGTCCCCTTCTTTCCGCCAACCTTGGCAATTACCCCCTCAGGAAAATCTAACTGGGACCAGTCGTGCTTACCACCCACCCGGGCATCTGCTTTCTGGCGGGTCCCGTGCCAAAGCCACGGGGGATTATGAACCGTGGACCCCTCCCCGATAACCAAAAATGGAGCCTTTTTTATGAACCGCAGCGTTGTTGAAACTGTTCTCGGGGCTTTGGTCCTTCTTGTTGCAGGAGTTTTTCTGGCGTTCAGCTATCAAACCGCTGATGTTGCCGATGTCGAGGGATACGAAGTCAAAGCCAGCTTTTCTGGCATCGGAGGCCTTAAAGCTGGTGATGATGTGATGATTAGTGGCGTTAAGGTCGGCCAAATTGCCAAGGTTGAATTGGACCCTAAGACCTATCTCGCACGCATTACGATGGAGCTGGATAATGCCGTTCGCCTTCCCGAGGATACGGCGGCCATGATTAGCAGCCAAAGTTTGCTGGGAGGACGTTACCTCTCGATTGAACCAGGGGGAGCAGAAGAAACGATACCGGCAGGTGGAGAAATTCAGTTTACTCAAGCTCCACAAAATCTTGAGGAGCTCTTGGGTAAATTTATTTTCAGTATGAAAGGTGGAGATAAAGGGGAAGAAGCCAGTCCACCCGAATCTCCAGTCAAACCAGATCCAGAAGTTTCAGAACCCCTTTCAGAAGGGGAAGCTCCAATACCTCCACAAAGCGAAGCTCCCTCTTCTAACGCGCCGGCTCATATTTCTATGCCGGAGTCCCCTTAAGTCGTCGTGCGGAAACTTTTTTGCCAGATTGTTTTTTGTTTTCTAGCAAGTTTTCTTGTTTGGGTCCCTTCTGCTTTCGCCTTAGATTACGAAGATTACCCCGTTGTTCGGTTGCGGTCTTTGGACAAAATCACTGCCCGCACCATGACTTTTGATGCCAAGGTTGGATCGACCGTAAAATTTGGTGAAATTTTCATCAAAATACAGTCTTGCCGCAAACCTCCACCGGTTGAAAAAAACGAAGCAGCTGCCTTCTTGCAAATCTGGCAGATCAATAAAGCTATGGGAGATTCAAATTGGGTTTTTTCTGGGTGGATGTTTTCATCTTCGCCAACCTTGTCTGCTATGAACCATTCGATTTACGATGTGTGGGTTTTAGACTGTCTGGGTAAAGATCCCGAGGAACTCCCCCCACCAGAGGAAACGGTTACGCAAGATCCATCAATCGTTCCAGAAGGTCCTGTGTCACCCGATCAGGTGCAAGAACCAACACAATCTCCCGAAGAACAAAAAACCGTTCCTCGGACAGAACCTCAACCTGACTCGGGAGAGATTCCTTTGGAGACCGCACCAACAAAAAGAGATGAGCTTCCCTCTCGGTCGGACTTGCCCACAGACGAAACGCCCGTGGATGATAGTTCACCTACTCCGCCCTCTCAAGGTGAGGAGGCTCCCAAACCAGAAGAAAACCCGCCCCCATCAAGTTTTGAGGGCATTTATTAGGTAGGGTTTGTTTCTACTGCTCTTGCAGAAGGTCAGATAATCGTTTTGCCAGAACAGATGAAGAATCGCTGGGTTTGAATTGAGCCAACAACTTTTCTCTTGGTCCAATCAGATAAATGAAGGATGAGTGATCTACTGTATAGCTATCCCCTTCGGAAACCTTGTGAGAGAAAACACTGTAAGCTCTCTTGGCAGATTCGATCTGCTCTGTGCTTCCGGTTAAGCCAACAAGGTTTGGCAAAAATAAGTCCACATAGTTTTTGAGTGCTTCTGGAGTATCTCTTTCTGGATCTACTGAAATAAACAGGGGTTGAATAAGAGATTGTTGTTTGGGCGTAAGTTTTTGATAGGCCTCGGCCATTTTTTGCAGCTCAGTTGGACAAATGAGCGGACAATAGGTGAAGCCAAAATAAACCAGTTTATAGGGCTGCAAAAAATCTTTCTCGGTCCGTATTTTCCCATCGTGGTCAATCAACGAGAAATGGTAACTCTCTGCCAAAGAAACGATAGAAAAGGGGGATCCTGAAGAATAAAGCATCCCCCCTAAGCCTGTTCCGACAAAAACAACCGCCAAGGACAAAAGAAAATTTCTTCCGAATCTTATCCGGCCTCTCATAATTTTTGCTACCTTTTTATACGGCAAAAGGAGTTACCCATTGACTGCTTTCTGGCCATAAGTTCCGCTAAAGGCTTGCTCGCCGAACACATCTTCCCATGTCCCTTGAGTTGAAGCTTTTGAATACTCGGTCGCACGGTTCTCAAAAAAGTTAGCGTGTTCCGCCCCATTCAGCATGATGTCCATCCACGGCAGAGGGTTTTTATCAATGCCGAAAATTGGCTCTAATTCCAACTGTTGCAAGCGGCGGTCAGAGATATAGCGGATATAGTCTTTGACCTCCTGCGGCTCCAATCCTTCAACACCACCCATTTCAAACGCCAAATCAATAAAGTTGTCTTCGATTTTGACAATCTCACGACAACATTCGGTGATTTCTGTCCGTAGCTTTTCTGTCCAAACATCTGGGTTTTCTTCAATGAAAGTACGGAACAAACGAATCATTGATAGGCAGTGCAAAGTCTCATCACGAACGGACCATGTGATGATCTGGCCCATCCCTTTCATTTTGTTAAAGCGAGGGAAGTTCATCAGAATAGCAAAAGACGCAAAAAGCTGAACCCCCTCAGTAAAGGCCCCGAACATGGCCATGGTTTTGGCAATATCGTGGCGAGACTTCATGCTCGCAGTTTGTAGATAATCGTACTTATCTTTCATTGCCTTGTATTTCAAGAAGGCTTGGTATTCCAGTTCAGGCATTCCGACCGTATCGAGCAGGTGGGAATACGCTGCAATATGAACGGTTTCCATGTTAGCAAACGCACCCAGCATCATCTGAACTTCAACTGGCCCGAAAACTCGCGAATAATGTTTCATGTAACAGTTATTGACTTCCACATCCGCTTGCGTGAAAAAACGGAAAATTTGTGTCATCAAATTCTTTTCAGCAGGAGTAATATTCTTCTTCCAGTCCCGCACATCCTCGGCCAAAGGGACTTCTTCCGGCAACCAGTGAATCCTTTGCTGGGTTAACCAAGCCTCGTAGCACCACGGATACAAGAATGGTTTGTAAACGTGCCTCTCAACCAGAAGCGGTGATGTGGATTTAGTTACATCATCGCTCAAAACTTCTATACGGGAGATAACAGGTTGATTGGAATTCGTCATGGGGGCGTGCTCCTCAAAAATACTCACATTGGATTAACAGCGGCATTACAGCCTTACTACATAGAACCTTCAATCGGACTTTATAGGGGTTTAACCAGAAAGAGAAAAGATATTAAGTTTTCTCTGCCTTCCTTTCTCCTCTTTATGTGGTAGTATGCTTTTTTGTTTTCTCCGTGCTTCAAGCCAAAGGCACTTTTCATTATGTCGCTAGATCATTTTATTGAATCTCTTGGTTATGTTGGTATTTGGGGGATTATTTTCAGTGAATGCGGCATCCTCTTTGGAATTCTTCTGCCAGGAGACAGCCTTCTTTTTTCAGCAGGCGTTTTATGTGCGCAAGGTTTCTTTAATATTTGGGTCATGATGTTTGGCTGTTTCTCCGCTGCTCTTATGGGAAACATTGTGGGGTATGAGGTTGGTTCTCGGCTTGGGATGCCTTTTCTCAGAAAATATGCCTCATCCCTTGTCTCTCATGACCGTGTCGAGATTTTTAACAGATTTCTCAAGCAGTATGGCTTTGTTACCATCACTGCAACCCGATTTATTCCGGTTCTGCGGACCATTTCCCCTATTCTAGCTGGGATCTATAAAATGCCCTACCATGAATTTGTTGTACATTCCCTGATTGGGGCCATTCTATGGGGAGCGGGTCTTCCCGCCGTTGGATATCTTTTAGGAAATCTCATCTCCAAAGAAGTTTTTGAAATCCTAGTTTTCCCTGCAAGTTTCGTTTTGCTGATTATCATCGCATGGCCAGTGGTCATGTGGATTCGTCAGCACCGTAAGAACAAAGAAAACAAAAACACCTCTAATTAAAAAATCTACCTATCTATTGGCGATTATAAACCTTTTGGGGAGATCTGGTTTGACCTGCGACAGGTTGATAGGAAAACCCGGGCAAGCGGAGATACTCACGTTTTTCGAAGGGAAGAGTCGCAATAACCGAAGATTTTGCAAGAACGACCTCTTTGCTCCCAACGATTGCAAGTGATAACCGATAGAAATCACGCATATCTGCCCCTGAAACTTTCTCGAACTTGTCTTCTTTTTGAGCCAGTTTCAGAATATCTGTTTCCATCAAGCTTCCCGCCGTTGCTTGCAGAACCTGTCCAAACCCGGGGGTAGTGGTCAGAGTGAACCCTTTTTGCATCAAGGCTTGGCGCAAATAATGGTCCAATGCCTGATTCTGAGCTGTTTTTACAGCAGGCTCTTGAAGAAAAAGAGGAGACCCATCCGTTGGCAAAGACGGAGAAATTTTTTCTACCAACTCAAAGAC
>JAGOQV010000084.1 GCA_018063145.1 Alphaproteobacteria bacterium | reverse complement strand
GCCATCGAGGCTCTCCGCCCTTTTTGTGAACCGACAGAAACGGGCTGTCCTTGGGCCAAATCAGAGAGAAGCTTTTTCACGCTCTCTGCGGTCAAGTCTTCGTAGTAGTCATCATTGATCTGAACCATCGGAGCGTTAACACACGCCCCTAAACATTCAACCTCGGCCAAGGTAAAGAGTCCATCCCCCGTCGTTTGGCCTGTGTGAATCCCCAGATGCTCCTCGCAGGCACTAACAACATTGCCAGAGCCACACAGCATACATGGGGTTGTTGTGCACATCTGAACCAGATACTTCCCGACAGGGGCGAGATTATACATCGAGTAGAACGAGGCCACTTCGTAAACTTTGACCGGTGGAACATCAACAATTCGGGCAATTTCATCCATCGCCGCTTGGGGAATCCAACCCCCATAGGGAGGAGAAGCCATTGCCCCGTCTTCAGCAACTTGACGCTGCGCAAGGTCTAACAAAGGCATCGTGGCCGAACGCTGTTTTCCGGCTGGATACCGAGAGAGAATCTCCGCTACCTTTGCCTTGTCACGAAAGGAAAAGCTGGTGGGCTGATAAGGGGCATTCGGGTTAGCGGTTTTTTTCATGACAAAACGATCCTCTGGAACCTCTTTTTTATCCGGTTCAAAAGACAAGATCAAGGGAAACAAAAGTCAAACCAGCCCTTAAAATTAATGAGCAGCGAGAGAACGGCGCGCTGGTGCATGGCAGTGAAAGCCCAAAAGAGACTGATGTGTATGTACTTCTCCCGTTTGGGTAAACTGAATAAGAACCCATTCAGGTACTCTTACGTCGGCAGACCTAACAAGCCTTTCAAGTTTTTTAGGCGAGAAAGCATGAACGCACAAATGCTCGTGAGGGGCCGCATTGTGAATTTTTCCACCATGACACGAGAAGTCAAATATAGCAGAAATCCTGCCGTGATTCTGAGGATGCTCTCCTATTCCCAGAAAAACCCCATCTTTCTTGTGAACGCGAGCCCCTGTTTCCTCACGGACCTCCCGCGCAGCAACGCACACGGCAGATTCGTGAGAATGATCCGCTTTGCCACCCGGAAGCTCCCACCAAACCACTCGTGACTTTTTTCCAGACGCATCGGTGTCCCAAGCTTCGCGCTGCACCAAAATCAGCTTCTTTTTATGAATAACAACAGCGCAGGCTTTTTGAACATTGTACCCTTCCACATGCATGGGAAAAGGGATCACCTTGCCGCTTTTTCCGTGCGCGGCAGGCCCAAACTGGCCAGAAACAGGAGAAGAAGGAATTGCTACAGAACTCATAGACGCAACAATACTCAAAGAGTTATAATTATGTCAACAAATTATCGGTCAATTTCACCAAAAACAATATCCAAAGACCCAATATTGGCCACCACATCCGCCAGCATATGCCCTCGCGACATAAAATCAAGCCCCTGCAAATGGGCAAAGCCCGGGGCATGAATGCGGCAGCGGTAGGGCCTGTTGGTTCCGTCCGAAACCAGATAAACGCCAAACTCTCCCTTAGGGGCTTCAACAGCCGTATACGTCTCACCCGCAGGAACGTGATAGCCTTCGGTGAAAAGTTTGAAGTGGTGGATAAGAGCCTCCATCGAATTTTTCATCTCGGCTCTTGGCGGCGGAGTCACTTTGTAATCATCGCTCTTGATGGGCCCTTGCGGCATATCGCGCAGACATTGCTGCATGATTTTTAAGGACTGGCGCATTTCTTCCATACGCACCAGATAACGGGCATAACAATCGCCTGTACTCCCCACCGGAATATCAAAATCCATCTGGGCATAAACATCATAAGGCTGGGACTTGCGCAAATCCCAAGCAAGGCCAGATGCCCGCAGGACGGGACCGGTAAAACCCCAATCCAAAGCCTCTTGCGTTGTAACCACGCCAATATCAACCGTTCTCTGTTTGAAGATTCGGTTTTCGGTCAAAAGTCCGTCTAGGTCTGCCAGAACTTTCGGAAAGGATTTTGTCCACGCCATCATGTCTTCTTCAAGTCCTGCGGGCAAATCCATACTCACCCCGCCCGGGCGGATATAGTTGGCGTGAAGCCGCGCCCCACAAACGCGATCGTAAAATTCCATTCCTTTTTCGCGTTCTTCAAACGCCCACAGCGCAGGGGTAATCGCCCCGACATCAAGCGCAAAAGTGGTGATGTTCAAAATGTGATTGAGAATACGGGTCAGTTCGCAAAACAAAACACGAATATATTGCGCCCGCAAGGGAGGCGTGATCCCGAGAAGTTTTTCGGTGGCAAGGGCAAAGGCGTGTTCCTGATTCATCGGGGCCACATAATCAAGCCGATCGAAATAGGGCAAAGCCTGCATATAGGTTTTATATTCGATGAGTTTTTCTGTCCCGCGATGAAGCAAGCCAATATGCGGATCAGCGCGTTCGATAACCTCGCCATCCATCTCCAGAACCAAACGCAAAACCCCGTGCGCGGCTGGGTGCTGCGGCCCAAAATTCATAGTATAGGGCTTGATGCGCGTTTCCCGAACAGTTTCGGATAAGTTATTTGTCATGTTTTCCATCTTTCTTCATCACAACTTTTTCACTCCCCCCTCACCTACATCCTCTCCCTCAAGGGGAGAGGACTGTTTTTTTCTTCCCTTCTACCCCCTCTCCCTTTAAGGGAGAGGGAAGGGGTGAGGGTTCTTTTTAATTCCATCTGTAAGTCCATCATAACCCCCTCAATATTCGTCATTACTTCGTTATTCCAATATCTTTTGACACCATAGCCTCTGGCTATAAAACTTTCATCCCTTACAGCATCTTCACGGCTTTCATTATGTTGACCACCGTCTATTTCAACAATCAATTTTTCTTCAAAACAAACAAAGTCAACAATGTAATCACCTAACGGAACCTGCCTCCTGAATTTTAATCCCTCAAACCGCCTATCCCTAACCTGCATCCAGAATCTATTTTCAGCCTCGGTTTGAAATGTTCTTAAATCCTTGGCAAATTTAGATGATTTCAACTTTTGCCCCCTCACCTACCCCCTCTCCCTCAAGGGGAGAGGACTGACTATTTTTTCCAGCCTGTTTTTGGCTTCGTCCCTTTTTCGTCCCCGGGGAGCTGAACCGAAGTCATCCCTTCCCACGGACTTAAGTAATCGAACGAACGATAATCCTGCATAAGAGAAACCGGACCATACATCACCCGCTTCTGTCCATGGTCATAGCGGACTTCGACATGACCACTGAGGGGAAAGTCCTTGCGCAAGGGATGACCGTCAAAACCGTAATCGGTCAAAATCCGGCGATGATCTTCGAGCCCATCAAACATGATTCCGTACATATCCCACGCCTCACGCTCAAACCATCCGGCAGATTTGAAAACCCCCGTCACGCTAGGGACTGGCGTTTCCTCGTCCGTGGTAATTTTTACCCGTATCCGGTTGTTATGCGCCAAGGACAGCAATTGATAGACAACTTCAAACCGCTCTGGCCGAGAGGGGTAATCCACCCCGCAAATGTCAATAAGCTGGGCAAAGCGGCAAAAAGGGTCATCGCGTAGCAATGTCAAAACGGGAACAATCTCCTCCCGCTTTGCCCATAGCACCAACTCTCCTTTGGTTATCTCAAAGCTCTCTACCCAATCGTGAAGTTTCTCCACCAAATTTTGAGCAAAGACAGCATGATCTTCCTGAGTTGTAAATGTCATGATTCTATCCGTCCCTATCTCACAATCCGCGTGTCTTCGCGGCGAATTTTCTTTTGCAGCTGAAGCAACCCGTAAACCAAGGCCTCTGCCGTTGGCGGACACCCGGGAACGTAAATGTCAACCGGAACAATCCGGTCACAGCCGCGCACAACAGAATAGCTGTAGTGGTAATACCCCCCACCATTGGCGCAAGACCCCATAGAGATAACCCAGCGCGGTTCCGGCATCTGGTCATAGACGCGGCGCAGAGCCGGAGCCATTTTGTTGGTCAATGTCCCCGCCACAATCATCACATCCGATTGACGCGGAGAGGGACGTGGAATAATTCCGAATCGGTCAAGGTCGTAACGTGGCATATAGGCGTGAATCATTTCAACCGCACAGCAAGCCAGACCAAACGTCATCGGCCACATAGACCCCTGCCGCGCCCAGTCAAACAATTTATCGGCTTGGGTTAGCACAAAGCCCTTATCTGAAACTTCTTGGGCAAGGTGAGAAACGGCCTCATCCTGCTTGCCTGCAGGAAGAAGAGGATAATTGGTTTCAAGAGACTGCGCGGGGGCCTCAAAAATAGAACGATGGCTCATGTTGATCTGTTACTCCCAATCGAGAGCCCCTTTCTTCCATTCGTAAACCAGCCCTAGCCCGAGAACGCCGAGAAAGACGACCATGGACCAGAAACCAAACACGCCAATCGTCCCCAGAGACACTGCCCACGGGAACAGAAAGGCAATTTCTAAATCAAAAATGATGAACAAAATGGCGACGAGATAATAACGCACATCAAATTTTCGCCGCGCATCGTCAAAGGCATCAAAGCCGCATTCATAAGCCGACAGCTTCTCGCTATCGGGTCGGCTTTTTCCCGCCAGAACCCCAAACAAAACCATTGCGCTGGCCAGACCAACGGCAATCCCCAGAAAAATCAGAATCGGAAAATATTGTGCAAGAAAATCGGAAGAAGCCATGAGAACAGAATCCTTGTTAAGGTCCACGGCTTAAAACATCACATAATAGGCTTAACATCAAGCTGTTACCGTTAAACTCCCCCATATATTCGTTCCAGATTCCGGAAAGGTTTTCTGTTACCGAGAAAGCCCGTCAAGGTAAGGCATGCAAACAGAAACAGGCAGGGTGTCGCCGTTGGCAAGGTAAACCCATTCATCTTTTATGCTCTGCCCATCATCTGAATACCATTGGTTGATACCAAAAGGCTGGCCATTTTTGTATGACAAGACTTGGTCTCGCGTGCCATCTTCACGAAAAAGGGTGAAAACCCCATGTTTATTGCCATGTTTCCAAGGAGTGTCCGAGTAAACCTGACCATTGGCAAAGGTATAATGCCCTATGCCATGCCGTTCGCCCCTCACCGTAGGTTCCACAGAGCGGGGAGCGTTGCTCAGAAACCAGTAATCCCGAATAAAGCCATCAGGCTCTATTGTCTCTATTTCTAGATTCATGTCAAAGTTCTTTTTCCATAGACACGCATCTTCGACGGCCAAAATATCTTCAGGAGATTCGCCGTCATCTACTTCCATTGGTTTTTTTATACCCCCATCTTGAGCAGCCACCCCCTCAAGAACATAATTACGTTCGTACCACGGCATCCCGATAGCCCCACGATGGACCAATAGGACAATTCGCGTATGCCACGGGACGACCCGCTCAAAATCGTTATGGGCTACCTCTATTTTTTCGGTAGTCTGGAAGTAGAAAGGTAAATTCATAAAATCTGGTCTAGGAATCCGAACGTAGTACGAATCCGCCCCCTTTTTCTCTTCATGCGCCGTATCCACAACCGTGAAAGTCTTGCTTTCTGGCAGAGAATTATCAAGCAACTGATTCAAAGCAAAAAGAGACCCTATCAATATAAAAGCAATAAAAGACAGGGAGCAAACTTGAAAAAAAGAAGAGGCATACGGCGAAAGTTCTACCCCCCTCCTCACTTCTTTTCTTCTTAAAAGGAGAGAAAAAGCTGACTTGGGAGACGAGACATCCACTACTCCGTAAAGGCGATAGATAACCAGAATCACAGGAGATGTGAAAAACAGAATAACAAGAGCCGACTCTCCCCAATAAAAAGGGGCAAAGAAATCATAGGCAAGCCTCACCGCCAAGCCCAAGGTAATGTAAAAAGAAAACCTGAAAATCGCCGCCGCACTTGGCTTCGGCTCAACACCTTGCTCCTCTAGTTGATCGTCAGACCAATTATTTTTCATCACAGAATGGTGAGGGGAATTGTTAAAAAAATATTTAACTTTTTGTTCAGAATCTTAAAAATAGCGGGTCCAAGACCCGTATACTCAAAATTTTGGGAAAACCACTCTGGCGCGAACGACGGGACTTGAACCCGCGACCTCCTGCGTGACAGGCAGGCATTCTAACCGACTGAACTACGTCCGCGTTTGAGTGGCCCTCTTCTTAATAAATCCTGAACACAAACGCAAGCGGTTTTTTA
>JAGOQV010000020.1:16379-24293 GCA_018063145.1 Alphaproteobacteria bacterium | reverse complement strand
CCCCCCTTGCTTTTGGACAGGGAGAGGCTCGCCCGCAAAGAGTCGAGGGAGAGAACCCCGACCCGCTGCGCGATCAAGGGCAACTGGGAAGCATCGGGCGATAAGTCAACCTGCTTCCCGTCTGCGGGAATTTCGTCTGCCTTGATCCAGACAGACCATTCCGGTTCAGGCAGCTTGAGCGTAGATTTCTTCGGGCACATATTCAAACTCTCCAAAAGTAACACGACCTTGAGAGAAGTCTGATAAGCTCTGCTGCTCTAAAGCGCAATACGCAGTTTGCACATACTCTGCCAAAATCGAAAGGGTCTGCAGGGAACGGGGCGGCGAGACAGAGAACACGTTCCGCAACAAAGCCGCCTTGGTTTCAGGAAGACTGGCCCGCGCAGATTCATCATAAGCAACCGCCTGCCCCTTAAACAAACCCATCATTTTTTTGATGCGTCTTGGGACGGCGAGGTCTCCCACGCCCATTTCTCTGAGGGCCCAATCATAATTCAAAAACATTTCATCAAAGACAGATTGGGCAAGCTTGGCTCCATCTGGACCAAGGCGGCACAAACGGCACACCAAAAGTCCGGTGTGCAGAAAAACCATATCGGCGCGCCCTTCGAGGGTATCGGGAACCCCTATCTCACGAAAGAAAAAAGGCTGACGCGCGGCCTTTGTCGCTGCGGCATAGAGTTGACGCGCTGTTTGCGCTCTGGAACGGGCACTTGAACGAATAGGAAAGAGAAACATAATGGGGACGTCCTTTCTGTCTAGCTATCGTTTACTTTTGACAATTTACGCAGTGGCCATGAACCTCTAACACGTGGTGGCTTGGTTCAAATCCTTGTTTTCTCAAAATCTCTGTCAGGCTGGGCGAGAAGGCACGCTCAACTTCTTCAACTTTTCCGCACTCATCACAAATGGCAAAAAACAACTCACCGCCATCTTTGGGGTTATGCCCTTTGTTGTGGTCATGGCAAAAAATATAAGCATTCAAACTTTCAAGGCGATGGACCAATCCGGCTTCCTCAAGGGAGGCCAAGGCCCGATAAACCGTAGGGGGGTTAACCTCCCTCTCGGGCGTTTTCATCTTTTCAAGAATGTCATAGGCCCGCAAAGGAGACTCGCTCCTGGCCAAGAGGTCAAGCACGCTTAATCTCGGCTCCGTCACCCGAACACCATGCTGTTCGAGGACGTTTTGCAGTCTTCCAATTTTATCCATAGGTTTCTATTAGCAGAAAGAAGAATAAAAGTGAATGATTTGAATGGGTAATAATATTTTCTTTACCTAATATCTTTTCTTAAAGCCCCCTCTTGCCAAGCCCCCGTTTTGGACCTAGGAATACTTCCATGAAAAAGATCATCCTTCCCCTTGTGGTTTTGGCGACCCTGACCGCCTGTACCCCCATCACAGCCAATCGGGGCAATTTTCTTGACGACTACCAGATGAAAGAAATTCTGCCTGGCGTAGATGCCAAGGATGACGTGATCCGCAAGATTGGTTCGCCGACAACGGTTTCGCCGTTTAACGACAAGGTCTGGTTTTATCTGGGGCAAAAAACCGAGAAAAAAGGAATTCTTGACCCTAAGATTATTGACGAGCGTATTGTTGAGGTGACTTTTGCCGATGATGGATTGGTACAAACCATCAAAGAACGGAAAGATGGCCGCAAAGATGTTCCTTTGGTAGGGCGAACCACTCCGAGTTCAGGAAATGATTATACCTTCATTCAACAAATGCTGGGAAACCTTGGCAAATATAACAAAGCAGATACCAGCAGTGCGGCTGATACAGGCGGCGCAGGTCGCCGTTAATGGCTTTGGGCTAAGTCTTGCGGCAAAAAACTCCGACAATCTCAACATGGCTTGACCAGATGAACTGATCTACGATTTGAAGGCTTTCGAAATGATAGCCGCCCTCGGTCAGGATTTTAGCATCACGGGCGAAAGATTGTGGATTGCAAGAAACATAAATCACAATCGGCACGGCGGACTTGGCAAGCTTCAAGGCCTGCTCTCTGGCTCCGGCGCGGGGAGGGTCCAGCAAAACAGCATGATACCCTGTTAGCTCCCTTGGCCCGACAGGTTCTTTGAACAAATCGCGCTGCTGGACAGTCAAACGTCCATTGGCCCGTGCCGCTTTTTGCAGAACTTCCACCATTTTTCCATCTTCTTCGACAGCGAGAACAAATCCTCTCTCCAAAAGAGGTCCGGCGAATGTTCCGCATCCGCTGAACAAATCAGCAATCTTGTTTTTGCTTCCTTTAAGGGAAGATAGCCCCTTATTTACAGCGGCGACCAAGGCGGCTTCACCTTCTCCGCTGGGCTGCAAAAACGCAGCGGGAGGAATGAGGACGCTTAGTTTTCCTGACATTTTCTGGACAGGATGAATATCAATATAAGTTTCAGGTTGTGCCCCTTCACGAGTTACCAAACTTATTCGCGCAAGACCGAGACCTTCAGCCAATTTGGCAAGGTTTTCTGTTTGCCGCGCTCCGGTTGAAGGAAGTCCGGTTATCACACAGTCAATCTTCCCGTCCACATCTTGCAAGAAAACATCCACTTCCACCTTTTCATGAAGAACAGGCGCGAAAGTCACAGGCATTTTTTCCAGTACAGTTTGCAAAGAGGGTAAAATCAAATGGCAATGGGCAATGCTCACAATATCGTGGGATCGATGACGATGAAATCCAGTGGTGACGATTCCTCCTTGCTTGATTGCCGAAAACGTAACCCTGCGGCGGGTTTTTTCTGGAACGAAAATAGGCTTGTGCCAAAGACTTGGGCAAACCCCTCCCTTCTCGATTATTTCCCTGACCGACTTCTCTTTCCAGCCTTGGTAGTCTGCGATGGATAAGTTCTGGAACTGGCATCCGCCGCATTCTTCGAAATGCGCACAAACTGGTAAAACCCGTGGTCCAAGAGAGTCAGCAGAAGAGTTTGGTTCAAGCGGCACGGTCATTCCCATCTTTTAACTTGTGCCCAAGCGCAGCAATCTCTTCGCGCAATTCTTCGATCTCTTGTTCCAGAACATCGGGCAGGAGTTCTGGCAGTCCATAGGCGGAATTTTTATTATTTTCACAAGAAATAATCCGCGCTGGATTTCCTGCGACGACCACGCCATCTGCCACATCGAAGGTGACCACTGCGCCAGCCCCGACCTTTGCCCCTTTGCCAATGCGGATATTGCCGAGAACTTGCGCACAGGCTCCGATGACCGCCCCATCTTCAACGGTGGGGTGTCTTTTGTCCCCTGCCCTTTCTCCACCTTTTCCGCCGAGAGTCACGCCGTGGTAAATCAGAACATTGTCTCCGATTACAGATGTTTCGCCAATCACCACTCCCATGCCGTGGTCAATAAATAAATTGCGGCCAATTTTTGCGCCCGGGTGAATTTCGATGCCCGTTACCCATCGCCCCAAATGCGAGATAAAACGAGCCAATGCCCGCAATCCATACCTCCAACAGACCGAGGACACTTTGTGAAACCCGATAACATGAAACCCGGGATAGGCAAGGACAACTTCGAAAAAAGTTGGATTGGCAGGATCGCGTTGCTGAATAGAGGAAATAAGACTCATGATTAAACAGCCAACCCATCAAACAGAGCGGTAGAAAGATATCTTTCTGCACAAGAGGGAATAATGACCACTACCATTTTTCCTTTGTTTTCAGCGCGGCTGGCCACATCTATTCCGGCGGCAAGCGCTGCACCCGATGAAATACCAATGGGCAACCCTTCAACACGCGCCGCATAGCGGGCCGTTTCAAAGGCCGCTTCGTTCGAGATGGTCATGATTTCATCAATCAAACTGGTTCTGAGGATAGAGGGAACAAATCCCGCCCCAATTCCCTGAATTTTATGCGGTGCAGGGGACCCGCCGGAGAGAACTGGACTGTCGGTTGGTTCAACTGCGATGGTGTGAAACGCTGGCTTACGGGCTTTCAAAATTTCGGAAACGCCAGTTAGTGTTCCCCCTGTTCCCACTCCGGATACCAAAATATCGGCCTTGCCATCTGTATCATTCCAAATTTCTTCGGCTGTGGTGATCCGGTGAATTTTTGGGTTAGCAGGGTTATCAAACTGACCTAAAATGAAGCCGTTCGGGGTTGTCTTGAGCAACTCCTGCGCTTTGGCAATGGCTCCCTTCATCCCCTGTTCCTTGGGCGTGAGAACCAATTCAGCCCCGAGCAAAGCCAACATTTTGCGGCGTTCAATCGACATACTCTCTGGCATGGTTAATATCAGACGATAGCCCTTTGCGGCGGCGACAAAGGCAAGAGCAATTCCTGTATTGCCTGAAGTCGGCTCGATCAGAACCGTAGTCGCTGAATTGATTGTTCCAGCTTCTTCGGCATCTTCGAGCATAGCAAGACCAATCCGGTCTTTGACTGAAGAGAGTGGATTGAAAAATTCAAGTTTTAACAACAAATCAGCAACCAATTGTTTCTCTGCGGTGATCCGCGGCACACGCACAAGAGGCGTCGCCCCAATCGTATCCAAAACGGAATTATAAATTTTTCCTCGAAATTCTGGTTTGCTCATAACAGAGATCTCCTTGTTTTTTGTCAGACTATCACATTCATCCAGCAAAAACGCGGGATAAAATATACCCCGCGCTTTTGTAATTTCTAGAAAAGAATTCGCCTATTGGCCAAGGAATTTAGCCACAATCGCGACCAAGATAATCGCCACGATATTGGCAATCTTAATCAGCGGGTTAACAGCAGGACCAGAGGTATCCTTATAAGGATCTCCAACCGTATCGCCTGTAACTGCCGCTTTGTGAGCGTCAGAACCTTTGCCGCCATAATGGCCTTCTTCGATGTATTTTTTGGCGTTATCCCAAGCTCCACCACCGGAGGTCATTGAAATAGCGACAAACAAGCCCGTGACAATCGTCCCCATCAGCAAGGCCCCTAGCGATTGGAAGGCTGCTTCCAGACCTGCCAATTTATAGACCACAGCAAACAGAACAATCGGAGCCCCAACAGGAAGGAGAGAAGGCATCACCATTTCACGAATAGCCGCCTTGGTCAGAAGATCAACAGCCTTTCCGTATTCAGGTTTGGCTTTTCCTTCCATGATCCCGGGGATTTCGCGGAACTGGCGACGAACTTCGATCACAACGCTGGAAGCTGCACGCCCCACAGCCGTCATCGACATGGCCCCAAACAGGTAGGGCAGAAGCCCCCCAACGAACAGACCAATCACCACAAACGGATCTTGAAGCGGGAAAGTGATCCCTTCAAGGTTTGGCATATAGTGCTTGATTTCCTCGGTATAGGCCGAGAAGAGAACCAAAGCCGCAAGGCCTGCAGAACCAATGGCATAACCTTTGGTTACAGCCTTTGTTGTGTTGCCAACTGCGTCAAGTTCGTCGGTTGTCACGCGAACATTGTGGGGGAGTTCAGCCATTTCGGCAATCCCACCCGCATTATCGGTAACTGGACCAAAAGCATCCAGAGCCACAACCATTCCCGCAAGAGAAAGCATTGTCGTTGCCGCAATCGCAATCCCATAAAGGCCTGCAAAATGGCTGGCAAGGAAAATACCAACACAAATGACCAACACAGGCAGAGCAGTTGATTCAAGAGAAACAGCCAAACCCTGAATGACATTGGTCCCGTGTCCCGTTTCGGAAGCCCGCGCAATTTCGCGCACCGGACGGAATTTGGTTGAGGTGTAATACTCGGTGATCCAAACGATCAAAGCCGTCACACCAAGTCCAACTGCCGCACACGCCAGAAGATCAAGACCTGAAAAGACCAGACCCGATTTGGTGGTGAAGACACGACCCAGACCAACATAGGTAATAATCGGGATCATCAAGAGAAGGGTTGAGAAAACCGCGCTCGCAATAAAGCCACGATACAAAGCCCCCATAACCGTTGTGACCGACTTGGTGAAACGAACAAAGAATGTTCCAGCCACCGAACCGATAATGCACAAAGCCCCAATCATCAAGGGAAGAAGCATCATAAGCTCTACGTCTTCACTCGCGAACACGCTGGATGCAACCAGCATCGCTGCGACAATCGTCACCGCATAGGTTTCGAACAAGTCAGCCGCCATACCAGCACAATCGCCTACATTATCGCCTACGTTATCGGCAATAACCGCAGGGTTGCGTGGGTCATCCTCGGGAATACCCGCTTCGACTTTCCCCACAAGGTCAGCCCCGACATCGGCTCCCTTGGTGAAGATCCCCCCACCCAAACGAGCGAAAATCGAAATCAACGAAGCCCCAAAACTTAGGCCCACCAAGGCTTCCAGAATTTCACGTACCGTAAATTCGGTTGCAACCTTCATATAGATGTAATATCCGGCAACGCCGAGCAGGCCCAAGCCAACCACCAGCATACCGGTGATTGCCCCCGACTTGAAAGCAACTTTCAACGCTGGTTCCCGTCCTTGCGAGGCAGCTTGAGCCACGCGAACATTGGCGCGAACCGAAACATTCATACCGATAAATCCGGCAAGGCCGGATAGAAAAGATCCAATCAGAAACCCAAAAGCGACATGGCCGCCTAGGAGCATCCACAAAGCCAAGGCCACGCAAACCCCGACCATGCCGATGGTTTTATATTGGCGAGTGAGATAGGCCGAGGCCCCCTCTTGAATAGCCGCTGCAATTGCCTGCATCCGGTCATTACCGGCAGGCATCGCCATCACTTGACGATAGGCAACCTGACCATAGATCAGGGCCAACACGACGCAACAGGCGATCATGATATAGACATTCAACATTTCTTATATCCTAACTCTCTTCAGTCTTTTTGGTTTGTTCTCATATCCCAGAAAACTTATATTTCAAGGTTTTCAGGCAGGACATTCATATTCTTATCTTTTAAGGGGCGCAAGTCAGGGAATCTAGGATTTTAGGCATAATCCCCGCGCAATTATAATGCAGCGCAACAAAACGAGAAAAAAGGCCCGATTTCTCGGGCCTGCGAAGTGGAGGGTTTACGAAGAAACTTTCTAAATCTCAAACCTTGCGCTGTTGCAAAGTCTGAAGCAAAACATCTTTGACCTTATCTGGCCCGAGAACTTTCTCGGTCATTTTGTTGAGGCGGGCTTTGATAAAATCGACTTGGATCACGCCATCTGCCATGGCAGATTTCTGGGTCAGAACCCCATACATATCCTGAATGAAGGCGTCACGCAGCCGCGGAGTTAACTTCTCGATTTCCTTGGCCGTCAGTTCGTCTTTCACTTCTAGGGTAATGGACAAATTGATAACCTGAGACACCCCGCCCTTACCAACAATAGGCAGGACAAGAGAGTCCATTTTGACAAAGGCAACAGCGGCATCGGCGGCAGCCTTGTCTTTTTCGGCTTGTTCTTTTGTGGCCACCTTGTCTTTGTCGCCCTCGACGGCCGCAGCCTCGGCAGGCGCACCAAAATAGGTATAGGCCGCAAAACCCACACCGCCCAGCAAAAGCAAGGCAACAACTGCTACGATTAATTTTTTCATAGAACCCCTATACCATCGGTCTTGTGACCAAATTATTGTTATAGTTCTATGGTAAAGGCAGAATATTAAAGACGGGTAAGAATTCAATAAAATGCAGTGCAATATATTTTTATTGTTCTATTTCAATTAGATAGAAGAAGACTTGGACATTCCTAAATGGCCAAACCAAAAAATCTCATGCCTTAGTACTCGTTGTCAATCGCCTGCGGGTCTTTATCTGTGGAGGAAATAAGGTCTTCTGGCGGCTCATCTTTTTTACCGGTTAGCATATGGTATCCCTTTCTGGTCCAAATCCAGCCTACAACTAAGCAGAACAGCGTCAGAGTTGCCGCCGGCCCTACATTAGAACTTTGTCCATGAAAAATTGAAGCCCCAAGAAGAAATGCCCCTAAGACAACGCACCCCCCTGAAAGAAGCAATAAGAATCCCCCTATTAGCATCAAGATCA
>JAGOQV010000020.1:0-16279 GCA_018063145.1 Alphaproteobacteria bacterium | reverse complement strand
TGCCGTCGACTTTTCTGCAAAAATACCAGAAAAAATACCAGGTAGGAGAAAAGATACTCCAAAAAAAACGCACCCCCCTGAAAGGAACAATAAGAATCCTCCTATTAGCATCAAGATCAAACCAAAGGATTTTGATGTAATCATCTCAACGAACCTCTTGTTCAGGCTGAATTACATCTTCTGGCGGTTTCTCCTTTTCCTTGGTGAGAAGCCGGTACGCATATTTGGTCAAAAACCAACCCAAAACTAGGCCCAACAGTGTTAGAAGTGCCATCGGCCACATACTAATACTAATAATTTCCCCAATATCAGGTGCGTCTGGCACATCTGCCGCCACCATATTGTTAGCAGAAAAAATCGAAGATATGACAAAATACACTCCTAAAACAGCACATCCTCCTGAAAGGAGCAATAAGAATCCCCCTATTAGCATCAAGATCAAACCAAAGAATTTTGATATAATCATCTTAACGGACCCCTTGTTTGTGTTTCAATCGTAGCGTGTTGACCTGACCGTTTCGGTACAAAAGATTGTAGGTATCGAATGGAATGATCTGTCCTTCGGGTGTTACAAAATGGATGCAGGACCGCTTAACATTCCCCACGCAGAAATTGTATTTATCCAAGAATTGAATAATGGTAATGCGAAAGATATTCTCGTAGCTGAGGTCCTTCAGAACCGGAACCTCCGGCAGGCAACACAAAAGAGCCTGCATACGCTGGGCGGTATTGAACGCCCCGCTTGAGAGTGAAAATAAATCTATGACTTTCTGACGTAACTCCTTATTTTTTTCAAAGGCAATCGCGTTGGGAACTTCCGCCACCAAATCAGCTTTCGGAATCAGAGATGTGACAGGCGATATTTTCTTTCCCTCGCGAATAGCATAGGCGATAGAGATGGATTCCGGATTGCACGGAAGTGGAATGATGTCTTCCGCCTTGAAATGTGAGCTTTGGGCAATGATCGCCTGACGTATGTCAGACAGTAAAATACGGTCTGTATTCTTGTTAAAGTTCAGGTTGCGTCCAGCATCTTGAACGGGTTGGAGTGTAATGCCTCGGATATTTTTGAACTCAAGAGCATAGTCTATAATTTTTCCTATCTCGTGGTCATTGACACCTTTTTTAACCGTCACTACCAAAGTCGTTGAAATATTAAATTCGTTCAGGTGCTCAATGGCTTTTCTGCGGATAGTCCGTAAATCCGTCCCTCTTAAATTTTCCAGAGCTTCCTTTTCAAAAGAGTCAAACTGCAAATAGACTTCAAACCCGGGCATGAATTTTGCCAGTTTTTCAACGAAATCACGCTCACGAGCAATCCGAACGCCGTTTGTGTTCAACATCAGGTGGCGGATTGGTTTTGTCTTGGCTAGGGCTAGAATTTCAAGAATTTCAGGGTGAATGGTTGGCTCTCCGCCACTGATTTGCACAACATCGGGCTCCCCTTCGCTCGCGACCAACGCATCAAGCATTTTTTCAATTTCACTGAGAGATTTATTTTTCTTGATAGAAGGAGATGAACCAGCAAAACAAACCGGACACTCCAAATTACATTCATCATTGATTTCGATGAGAGCCAAACAGCTATGTTGCTCATGGTCAGGACAAAGACCGCAATCTAGCGGACATCCGTAATGTGTGCGCGTCTGGAACTGATGAGGCCTGTCCCCGGGTTTTATAAAATTCTTGCAGTCCTTGAAATAGGAAATATCACTGGAGACCTTGGTCTTTTGAACCCCATGTTGGTCACAGCGTTTGAGGTAATAAACCTGCCCCTCCTCAAATATTATTTTTGCTGGCACGAGGTCTAGACACTCCTCACACATAGAGGTCGTTTGCCCATAAAAAATATACGGGGCTGATTTACGTTCTGTTCCTTGCACGATAACGCCTTTCTAACATGAATAAACTATAGCCAATCAGCGCCAAGCATAACAACTGAAAGACATTTTGGCCCAAAAACACAGAGCTGTATGGCTTGAAAAACTCCCACACATAACGCTGCAAGCAATAGAAAAAAACCATCGCATAATAGGCATATTCAACAAAAACAGATCTTTTGAGTCTTAAAATAAAAAGGAGCCCTACAACAAAAAAAGCCATTGAAAGACTCTCATATATCGGCACAGGGTGCCGCAAAACCCCGTCCCCGAAATCGTGGCCCCACGGAAGATCAGTGGGTGTTCCGTAGGTAAGATCTTCGATGCCTGATAGAAAACATCCAATCCGACCGATTGAAACCATCACACAAAAGGGAATAACATAGATGTAGCCCGTGGAATGGTGGCGGTGGCGGTCAAATAGAACCTTATACAGCTCCACACAGAACGTGGCTCCGGCAAGAGAACCGAGAACACTTCTTCCAACTCCGCCAATGCCTGATACCCAAAGATTCAGAGTTCCAAATAGATAGGCCCCGCCAACACTTCCGAGAAAAAGAAAAAGAAAGTAATACGGGTTCAGTTTGCTGGCCGTGTGTTCCAAATCATTTGATAAAAAGAATTTGTAGGTCAACACGCCCGCCAGCAGAGCCATAGCAACCGAAAGCAGGTCAAAAATTGAGTGAATAATAAAATGTGTCAACGCTAGGCCTTTGAAAATTTTTGCTATTTGAGCCCAAATTTGAGGTTCTGTCTATGTTCTAATAACATCTATCTCTTCTTTTCAAGCACGCAACTTTCTGAAATAATGACTCCGCCGGCACAAAACGCAGCAGCTTATAACGTGGAGAATCTTTCAATATGTCCCAAAAATTGTCTGAGGCCCTGAAGGGGTGCGCTGAGATTCCTCTCTTCTTTGTTGCCGGTGTCTATCGATTTGAAAACACGCAGGAAGCCGCAAAAAAATCTTTCTTAATTGCTCTACTTTTTCTTTTAGCCCAAACCTTCATGGCTCAGGTTAACCCCGATTTTCAGAATTTATCGTATGGGGAGATTTTTTTTAGATTTTCCTCTTCCTTTCTTCTCTACTGTTCGTTTTATCTTCCGGCTATTTACATGGCAGCTAAGCAGTTAGGGCGGGACGAATTTTTTCCTCGGTTTGTCTCCATTTTCAACTGGATCAACATCACGACATTCTGCATCATGTCTCCGCTCTGGATGGCTGTAAACATGGAAAAATATACATGGGACGAAGCCTATCCATTTCTCATTTGTCTTGATCTTTATGCCTACTGTTACTTTGCTTTTACCCTGTCCACTGTTTTTCGGATCAACTGGATGCTGGGAGCCGCTCTATCCATTCTGGGGATGGCGTGCGATGAATTCTCGCGATTTATTATCTACGATCTCGTTTTCAACGATCGGTAATGCCCCAAAACGACAACCTCTTTCCACCGATCCGTATTGCCTGTCTGAGTGGGAGGGGGTTGTATTCCCATGATCTGATTTTCATGTTACACGGCCTTTTCATAGGGTGTCCGATTACCCAGATCAATCACCATCATCTGACAAAATCCCACTTATCGGCTTACAATCTTTTGGTTTTACCAGGGATTGTTGGCGAAGAAAGCCCCTACCCTGACCTGATCCCTCAGAGCAAAAAAAACCTTCTGCAAGAACTGGTTGAAGAAGGTTTGGTTATTTGGGGAGAGTGTGCGGCAGCCTATTATATGCTGTCTTCGATGGAATATCGGTGCCGGAATGGGATTCACAAAAACAAGAAAGGATTGGGATTGGTTGAGGGAAAGGCAATTGGTCCGGCCTACCATCATAAAACTCGTGCCCATGGGGAACTTCCAGCAACAAACGACATCGTCTTGGCACGGCTTCAGCGGAGCGATGGGGGCTCGTTGGTTCGCGCTTTTGACATTAACGGTCCGGCCCTATATCCGGAAGGTCACGAAGACACGCAGGTTTTTTTGCGGTACGCAGATATTGCCTCTCACCCCGTGGCCGGATTTACGCATTCTCTAGGGCAGGGGTTATTAATGGGGGTAAGCGTTCACCCTGAAATTGCACCGGCAACCATTGGAGCCTCTCCTCCCTTGCGCCTTCTCTTTGAAAAAGCCCATCGGCATGAAGCCTCACGGCTTGATTTTCTGGCATCTTTGCGCCAAATCGTTGTGAACCATCTGGCAAGAATTCCCAGTTGAGATTTACTGTTTTTTTTGATGCCTAAATAAATTTTTTCTGGGTATAGCCCCCAAAATAAACTATTCTGTGAGCATGAAAAAGTTAGATCCCGAATATTATTTTCCGATTTGTTTGCTGTGCGTTGCATTGGGCATTTTTGTCGTTGCTATGCTGAAAGACTCGTTTGCTGGCGGGGTCCTGTCAACTTTTATGTTGTGGGGAGCAGACAGAGAACGCCAGAAGGCTGCAGATAACATTGAAAAAAACAAAAACAAACAAACCGAATAGCCACCTGCATTTTTAAGCCTCTTCTTAACAACAAATGTTTATAGTTTACTCATGGACAGTTTTACTCAAATCGCCCTTGGAGCTTGTATTGGTCAAGCAATTGGTTACAGAAAATTCGGGATAAAGGCTCTGGTCTTTGGCGGGCTTGGCGGATTGATCCCTGATCTGGATGTCATTACGACCCCTCTGACTGACGAGTTTGGCAGTTGGAAATATCACCGCCATATCACCCATTCTCTTTGGTTTGGTCCGGTTTTGGGATACCTGATGGGCTGGGGGTTGTGGCGACACTATGGAAGGCAGGCTGGCCATCTAATTCCGTGGATCGCCATCATGGGGCTAAGCCTCTTCACGCATCCCTTGCTTGATTTGTTCACAATATACGGAACCCAACTTCTCGCGCCTTTCAGCTCTTATCGCTTTGAAATATCCGGCGTTTCAATTATAGATCCCATTTATACCCTAACTTTGCTTCTGGCTATGGCCTTGCCATTTTCTGCGCGGCTGCGGCCCTATGCTCAAACTCTTGCGAGCATCGCTCTAACGCTTACAACCGCTTATCTTTTTTATGGTTGGTATATTAATACAAAGGCAGACTCTTTGGCCCGCATACAACTTGAAAAAGAACAGATTGCCTATCAAGATCTGGACGTGTTCACGACCATGTTTCAGCCCTATCTGCGCCGTGTTGTTGTGAGAGAAGAAAATCAACTCCGCGTTGGTTTTGTTTCCACCTTTGCACCCTCTCCCATTATTTGGCAGTGTCAGACACAAGCGCCCTTCCCTGTCCGTCAGGCTATTTTAGAAACCGAAGAAGGAAAGCTTCTTAACTGGTTTTCTGGAGAAAACCTCAGCATATCGGAAGTGTCCCAAAAGGGAGAGATTTTTGTCACTGATGCCCGTTATGGAGTTCCCGGGGAGTCTCTATTTGGCTGGTGGGGACTGAATTTCAAAATCACCACAGACGAAGACGGCCGCGTTCATGCACACTATCTTTCTTATGCTCGCCTAGAGATTAAAAAAGCTGATAGCGAACTCATTGTGAATCTTTTCCGCGCTGCCTACGGGTTGCCTAACCATTTTATGATGACGGAAAGCACGGGGTGTTCTACTACTACCCCCTAACCCCAAAACGGTTTCCTGATTCATAGCGTTTGAGGCCAAGGTAAAAGAAGGAAATACTGAATATGCAATACCCAACCACTCCGATTATAACAAGGGAGAGCAGACTGGTTTGGTGTGCGGCGACCATCTGAATCGGAGCGTGAGTCATGAGCCCAAAGGGCAAAATCGTCAGAGAAATAAGCTGAAAAACACCAGTAAAAATCGGAGCCGGACGAGAGGACATTAGGTTCAAGTTAAAATAAATTTCCTCTGCCGAACTGTAATATTGACGCATCCAAAAACCAAGAGAGGCAATAAACAAAACTCCACCAGCCAAGATAGCCGAGCCTAGCAGGATGAGTAAGGGCAGGTAGGAAAGATTCGTCCCATAATGAATACTCGCATAGACACAAACAGCTATCCCAAAAATAACCTCTCCCAATCCCGTTGACTTTGATGTGCAAATCGCAGCACTAATCAGCACAGGTTGGGGCAAGGTTAAATAACCATCCATCTCTCCGTTATCAATCTGCTCTGGAATGGTCCTGAGGCCATAGGCCAAAAGAGAAACAAGTCCCCAGCAAGACGTTGCCACCGCATAGGCTAACAGGGCGTGTTCAATCCCCCATCCATTGATTGAAGGAATCCGGCTGAACATCACAAACCATACAGGAATATAGCAAAGATGAATAAGGAGGCTGGACACTCCGCGCAGCAACACTGCACCCCGTTGACTGGCTGCCGATTTAAGCACCATCCCCATTAAGGCCATTGCATAACGGAAACTACCCCCCATTGACTTCTACCCTCCGCAAGCAAGTATCATAGATTTTGTAAGCAAGAAGTCCGGCCACACCATACCAAAATATCTGCAAAAAAATAAGTTGAACCCAAGCTGTTCCCAGATTATCCGCAAAAACAAGACTGCATGGACCATTCATCATAGCAGAAAATGGCAGGAACTTAAGAACGTCTCCACCAAAAAACGATGGATAAAGAGAGAGGGGCATATAGCACCCACCAAAGAGAATGAACATTTTTTGATAGGCGTAGTAGACAATATTAGCCTCGTGCGTCCAAAAAGCAGAAAGACCACAAGAGAGTTGAAACATGAGGTGTATTAGGCTTGCTATGAACAGACTGCTTAAGACAACGAAAACCGTCATGATCCCCGAATCTGGCCACCCTCCGGCGAAAAAATAGATAAACGCTGTGCCAAGCGTAAAGTAGAGTCCACACATCCCAATAAGAGCCCCTGTTCCCTCAGCAAAACGCATCCACAAATAGGGAATCGGACGAGTCAGGAAATAAGCAACGTTGCCAGAGCGAACATCATAATCAATCACACTCACCAACCGAGGGGACAAAAACAGTACCATCTGGGCGAAACCAAGATACCAACACATATTGGTAAAACTGATTTCAGATGGTCCATATCCAGATTGGTAAATCATTCGCCACATAATAGTCATGACAGAGACCTGAAGCATAAAAACCATAAACCGCGTTGCTTGGCGAATTATGTGCGACATATGATCTTGCAGGGCAATGCGGGCAATGTGAAAATATTTAATCATTAGGCTGCCAAATTTGACAGTCCGCTGCGGCGGTAGATTTCTTTGATAATGTCTTCGGCAGAAGGGTCTTCGATAGTCAGATCATCAAAGCCTGTCTTGGGCATAACCGCTTGAAGCAAGGATTCAATCGACGTTTCATCCGTTGAAACGGCCAGTTTCAGGTGATGCGGCATTTTTTCCAACACCCGAACGCCCGCAAGGTCCAAATCTATTTGGGGTTCTTTCATGGCCAAAGTCACAACCTTCTCACGAATGTAGGAAGAGCGCAGGTCTTTGACCTTTTGGTCCGTGACAATCTGGCCGTGGTCAATCACAATCACACGGTCACAGACCCGCTCCATATCTCCGGTATCATGCGAAGTCAAAAGGACAGTCGTTCCGTCCACGTCCGATGTTTGGCGAACCAAATCGCGAATGACCCCTTTCGAAACGACATCCAGCCCCACCGTTGGCTCGTCCAAAAATAAGATTTTTGGTTTGTGAATAAGGCTGGCAATAATTTCACAGCGCATTCTTTCCCCGAGCGAGAGTTGCCGAACGGGCCTGTGAACCAAATCTGTAGCGGCAAAAGCCTCAAGTAGTTCTGCAATACGCCGCTTGGCTATCAGTGGGTCAAGTTCATAAGCGTAGGTAAGCATATCAAAGGTATCGCTAGCCGGCAGGTGATACCAAAGCTGGGACCTCTGTCCAAATACCGTTCCGATCTGCCGTGCCAATGCCGAACGATCAATCCACGGAGTAAGACCGTTGATCTGCACGTCCCCACTATCCGGATGTAAAATACCGCAAAGCATTTTGATTGTGGTTGATTTTCCTGCACCATTTGGCCCAACAAAAGCGACCCGTTCTCCCTGCTCAAGAGAGAAAGAGAGATTGCGGACCGCTTCGGAGAGCGTAAACTCCGGCATGAAAAAAGATTTGAACGACCCCTGCCCTTTTTTACGAAGCTTAAAATTTTTGGTCAGGTTTTTAACTTCGATGGCAATGTTCACGTTTGTAGCACTCCAGCCATAGATAAAAACTCGCGCAATCTAGCGGTTTCTGGATTGGCCAGAATAGCGGGGGTTCCTGATTCTACCACTTTTCCGCCTTCCATGAAGACAATCTGGTCCGCCATTCTGCGGGCAAAACCCACCTGATGGGTAATCAGAAAAACACCTATCCCCTGCTCTTTCAAATGGCCCAATTTGGTTAGAATCCGGCCTGCCTGTTCCACATCAAGAGCCGAGGTAATTTCATCCAGCAACAAGTAACGCGGGTTAAGAATAAGAGCGCGAGCCAGAGCCACACGTTGACGCTGCCCCAGAGAGGACTCGTTGGGGTAGTTATTGATAAACCCATCCATTTCAAAAAGGCGAATGAGCCCGATAAGGTCTTTCTCACATCCCTTAGGATTATGCTTGCGGGCAGGAAGAAGAATGTTTTCCCGCAAGGTCAAATGCGGCCACAGAAAAAGCGATTGAAAAACAACCGTAAGATGGGGCCACGGCGCAACAATTTTTTCTTTGGGGTTCATCGGGAATTGATAATCCGTCTCATCAATCGTGATGCTTCCCTTGTCTGGATAATCGAGCATAGCCAAGGCACGGAGCAAGGTTGTTTTCCCCGTTCCGCTGGGTCCAATCGCACAGGTAATGGTGCCCGGCGCAATATCCAGATTAATCCCGCGCAGGACATGGTTACTGTCAAAAGATTTATGAACGTCTCTAGCGGATAGCATTTTCACCTACTCGTAAGGACGTGAGGGAAGAAGAACGGCATCAGGGTATTCTTTTGTCATTTTTCCAATAATCTCGGCAATTTTTCCGTTATTTAGAAGGTAAACTACTGCTGCATCAAGCATTTCCTTGAGTTCCGTTTCGTGAATTCCAACAGCTAAGGCGTTGGCATAAACATTGACAGGATGCTTTAACGGTATCCTTTCCAATTGGATTTCATTATTTTTATTAAAGTCTTTTATGTAGACAGTTTCCCCAAACGTCACATCAGCCTTTCCTGTTGTAACATTTAGCAAAAGTTCACTACCAGATGCAGATTGGGGTATGCTGATCAGTGTTGCTTTTGGGAAATACCTCTTGGCAAGTTCTGCGCTAACATCTCCATCTTGAACTGTTATTTTTATATCGGGCTGGTTTAACTCTTCCATTTTTCCTGTAAACCTTTTCTCTCCTTGACGCATATACATATGAACTGCCGAATAAAATAGAGGGCGCGTATAGGCCACATATTTGCCCCGCATAGGATCAACCCACATCGTGGGACAGGCCACATCCACCCTTCCTGTATTTAAGGACGTGGGCAAGTTGGCCCAGCCAGTTTCTTCCGGCCATTCCAACTTCAGGGAGAGTTGCTTGGCAACTTCCTCCATAATCTCGACAGTTACACCAACCATTTTTCCGGTTTTTAAGTCCTGATAAATCCAAGGTTTGATACTTCCATATCCACACTTTATGGTTCCCGTCCGCATGACGCGGTCATAGGTAGATTCCTTTGGGGCTTCCTCGGCCCACGCAGGCATCGCAAGAAACAAAAGCATCAAAGCTAGCAATAGATTTTTCATTTTGGTTTCTCCACAAAACGTTTGTTATTCTTTATAGGGGGCATTCAGAAGACGGATAGTTTCTTTGTATTCGGGATATTTTGTGTCCAGTAAATTTTCAAGCCAACCATCCAAAATCATCTCATTTACGGTTGCATCAAACATTTCCTTGAAATTTACGTCTTGCGGCAAAGGATAGGCTACCGCATTCACAGATAAAGGTTGAGAGAGTATTTTAAGTTTCGGCCCATTTGCCTTGTTATAATCAGAAACAGTTAGAGAATCTGAGAAAGTAACATCAGCTTTTCCAATATCAACATCTTTGAGCACGAAGCTATAACCTTGAACTTGTGGGATGCTATGAGCCTTTGATTCAGGGAATCTTTGCCGTGCCATAAGTGCTGTAATTTCACCTTCTAGAACAGCGATGCTATACTCAGGGCTATTTAGAACTTTAAAATTCTTATCAAAACGATGATCGTCTGCCCGTGTTATAACGTGAAGCAATGAGTAATACATAGGAGATGAAAAATAAGCAACTTTGGCGCGAGTGCTATTCATATACAAAGGAAAACAAACCATATCATAACGACCAGAAGACATTCCTGTGAGAATAGTGTCCATTCCAGATTCTTCGGTCCATTCAATTTTCAGTGATAGACGCTTCGCCACCTCGTTCATGAGGTCGTAAGAAAAACCACTCAAATTTCCAGTTTTTATATCTTTAATAAGAACAGGGTTCCAGAGTGCATACCCGCACCGAATTGTTCCCGTCCGCATGACGCGGTCATAGGTAGATTCCTTTGGGGAATCTTCGGCCCATGCAGGAATCGCAAAGAGTAAAAGCATCAAAGCCAGCAACAGATTTTTCATTTTGGTTTTTCCTTTATTCTTGCGACAGGTCTGCCGTGGCAGAAGCTCTCAGAGTCGTAATCAATTTTTCAGAATATTTCAAGACAAGTTTGTCCTTCCTAGGTGTTTGCTCCGCAGGAAGAGGGGTATATATCTTGATTATTCTGGGGTCGGTTTTTGCATCAGACGTTCCCGCGAGCAGCGTATAGTATTTTTCTCCAGCGTTATTCGTTGCAAGTAATACTTGGTCCCAGTAGAATTGAAGATAGACATATGGTGGCTCTTTAATCCTCATAACAACTGTCATATTTTTTGTTTCTTCTTTTTCAAACGTGATAGGAATCGTAAACGTACACGGTGACGTTTTGGGACTGCATGTCTGCAGAAACGGTTTCTGCCCCTCAATGTCTGTCTGTTCAATTTTCAGGAAAAACGTTTCGGCTTTTGCCTGATGGACGAACAGGAAAATCGCGCAAAAAAACAAAACCGCTTTTAAGATTTTGGGCATTTTATTAGATGTCCTTATATATAGACGGAATCCTTACGCTAATAAGGGAATATATTCCTATAAATTTATAGTTTTGTCAAGTTAATTTTAACGCCCAGAACCCTTCTTTGTTATTACGAAAATTATTGCTCCGATAAATCGCGGGTAAAGCGGGTTTTGAGCCAATAGGCAAAAGCGTTCACTGGCAAGCAAACGCCCAGAAAAAAAACACCGAGCGCGGTATAAATTTCAACCGGACGATAAATCTGAGCGTTTATTCTTTGCGCCACGCGGAAAATTTCTTCAACTGAGATCAAACTGGCAAACAGTGTCGTATGCAGCATGATAACTTGTTGAATAAGAAGAGGCGGCAGGGCTTGACGCAAGATGAGGGGAAGCTGAATCTTAAGAACAGTTTGAGAACGTGTGAGTCCGGTTACTTTGGCAGCAATCAGGTATTGCTGCGGAAAGTCATTGAGGGCTCCGCGCACAATATCTGCAACCCCAAAAATGTTGATAATGGTAAGGGTGAATGCCGCCGTATAAAATGGGTCAATCACAACTTCAAACATGGCTTGCGCGGGATAGTGGAGCCAAAACAAAAAGACCAACAAAGGAACCGATCCCAAGACAAAAGAAACTCCGCGAGAGGGAAAGCCAATTCCTTTCGGGAAGTGTGATCCGGCAAGACCGAGCATCCCGCCTAGAACGAGGCCAACAGACCAGATAATCACCGAAAGCTGCAAGGTGACATAAAGCCCCTTCAGAAAAGCCTCGTGGTAGTTGATCAGAATATCCCAGACTGACATTCTTTTTATCTCCCATCCCCAGAAAAACTTTGAATACAAGAGAATTTGTAACGAGATTACCATTTGGAGGAAAGTGAAAACCCAGCTTTAAGCTGGGTTTTCAAGAGATCATTATTTCTTTTTAGAGGCTGTCTTTTTCTTTGGCGCTGGAATTTCTTCCTCTTCCTCTGCCGTCAAATCCTCAACTGAGACCGTTTTATCCGTCACTTTGGCCACAGTCAGAATGTAATCAATAATTTTTTCTTCGTAAATCGGGGCACGTAGAGAATCAACAACCTGAGGATTTTTGGAGTAGAATTCCAAAACCTTTTGTTCTTGGCCCGGGTAACGCCGCGCCTCGGCATAAACGGCTTTGTAAAGCTCGTCTTGAGAAACAGTCACTTTTGCGGCATTACCAATTTCAGCCAGAACCAACCCGAGACGAACACGACGTTCTGCAATTGGTTTCAGTCCTTCGCGCTCTTCCGCCGTGATTTCTTCTTTGGCTTGTTTTTTCTCCTGCTCCAATTGGCGAATGATGGAATCGTATTCCATTTCAACCATCGCGCTTGGAAGCTCGAAGCTATGGTTTTCATCCAACACATCAAGCAAGGCACGTTTTAAGCGGAGACGAGACAATTGTTCGTAGTCGCCACCGATTTCTTTGACAATGGCATCTTTGAGTGTATCCAAGCTTTCAAAACGCAGTTTTTTAGCAAGTTCATCATCAATTTTGACATCTGCCGCTCCGCGCAGCTCTTTCACATCGACTTCAAAAATAGCAGGTTTTCCAGCCAACTCCGCTACGCCGTAGTCCGCAGGAAAGGTTACATCAACCAAGACGTGATCGCCAACTTTCTTCCCAACCAATTGATCCTCAAATCCAGGAATGAGCTGTCCAGACCCAAGCTCGACAGGCATTTCCTTGCCGGACATCCCTGGGAGAGATACGCCTTCTTTGGTTTTTCCATCAAAATCAACAACTACGGTATCCCCTAGTTTAGCAGGACGGGCTTCGGTAACTGTTTCGAACGTACGATTACTTTTAGCAATCCGGTCAAGCATTTCATTGATCGTTTTGTCTTCAACTTTAGCTACCGGTTTTTCAACAGCGATCTTGGTCAAGTCCATCACCGTAAAGGTCGGCAGAACTTGAACTTTCAAGGTGTAAACTAGATCTTTTCCTTCGGCAAAATTTTCATCGCCTTTAATCTCGATTTTCGGCTGCGTCGCAGGACGAATTTCTTTGTCTCTCATAGCAGCTACAGAGGTTTCTTGAACTGTTTTATCAAGAACTTCCCCTAACACCATTCTGCCGTATTTGTTTTTTAGAACTGGCATCGGGATCTTGCCCGGGCGAAACCCGTCAATTTTGGCTTTTTGGCCATAGGCGGCGAGCTCACGTTCTATATTTTTTTGAATATCACCCGCCGAAACCGTAACTTCGATTTCGCGGTCCAAACCGTCTTCTTTAAGAACAGATACTTTCATCGCTCGCTTCTCTTTCTGGTGCAGTCAAAAATTTTTTTGGTGCGGATGAAGGGACTTGAACCCCCACGACATAAGTCACCAGATCCTAAGTCTGGCGCGTCTACCAATTTCGCCACATCCGCGCATTCCAAGGCATGGTTTTTAGACTAGAAACTGTTTCGCGCCAAGGGGAAAAAGGAGAAAACCACTAAGGATTTAAGATATTTTTGAGAACTAAGGGAATTTGATCCGCTAAATCAGCAGAAATGAGGCCAGCTCCGAGGTTTTCTCCGGCCTTGCCATGACACCATATTGCGGCACAAACAGCATCAAACAAGTCTTCCAAGCTGCTTCGGGCCGCAAATCCTGCGATCATACCCGCTAGAACATCCCCTGCCCCTGCCGTTGCCAGCCAGCCGTTCCCAGTCACATTGACTACGCAGGTGCCATCCGGCATTGCGACAACCGTATCTGGGCCTTTGAGAACGATAACAGATTTTGTGCGCACAGCCGCAGCCTTAGCCCGCTCAATCTTGCTACCACTCAAATCAGGAAAAATACGAGCAAACTCCCCCTCATGCGGAGTTAGAATGCAATGCGGACCAAGAGCTTTATAAAAAGTTCGTACATCGTCCGCAAAAACCGTAAGAGCATCGGCATCCAGTACACAAAACCGTCTAGGCTCTGCCGCCAGCGTATCAAAGACGGCTTTTTTGAGGGCGGGAGGGTTCTCAAACCCTGCCCCCGGGCCAATCACCACAGCATTTCGGCGTGGATCTTTCAAATGCTCCTTAAAACGGGCCAGTTCATCAAGATGTTCCACAATAAGACTTGGGCAATAGGATCTATAAACAGCCGCAGAGTCAGGGTAAGCTGCAATCGTGCATAACCCTGCCCCCACGCGCAAAGCCGATTTTCCAGCAAGACAAGCAGCCCCCGTCATCTGCCGCCCACCCAAAATCAGAACATGGCCGTAATCATATTTATGGCTGTTGCGGGGCTTATCCGAAACCCATTCTCCCCATCCATTTTCCGGCCCGTTTTCATGGACAAAAGGCCCTAGCTTGGGCAAAGATGATTCCGGAATGCCAATGTCGGCCACGACAATTTCGCCGCACGCATCCATCCCGGGCATTAAAACATGGCCCAGTTTTTTGCGAAAAAACGTGATTGTGGCATCAGCCTGCGGGGTACATCCCTGACACTGCCCCGTATCTGCATCAAGGCCTGAAGGCACATCCACCGCGATAACAGTACAATCCGATTGTTGGAGAGTTTCTAAAACTTCGGCAATGTCTCCCTCAATCGGGCGTGATAAACCTGTTCCAAAAACAGCATCCACAACAATTCCGCCTTCGGGCAGATCCAAGTTTTCAAAGGAGAGAACAGGACCTTTCCACAAATCGGCCGCCCTTGCGGCCTCCCCTTGCAAATCATAAAGCGGAACGGCGCAAGCCAAGGTTACAGGCCATTTCTTTTTCTTGAGAAGGGAAGCCACAACAAAACCATCCCCCCCATTATTACCCGGGCCACATAAA
This sequence comes from Alphaproteobacteria bacterium, assembly GCA_018063145.1. GTDB lineage: Bacteria > Pseudomonadota > Alphaproteobacteria > Micavibrionales > Micavibrionaceae > UBA1573. Next base: position 1,563 of record JAGOQV010000020.1, on the reverse strand, counting down.
ACAAGAACGGGAGAAGAGGAAAAGCGAGCCAAAATCTCATCGGCCACGGCCTTTCCTGCGGCCTTCATCAAGGAAAAAGCATCCACGCCGGATTGTTTTGCAATCTGTTCAGAGTGTTTCATTTGGGCGGAAGTGAGAATCTCTAACATTCTGTTCCTATTCTTCTCCACATTTGACCATCCGGCAAGGTAGTAAAAACACACAATTTTATTGACATATCGCAAACTTCCTGTCAATTTGCGCCAGTTGTTTTTATAGCTTTTGTAACTAAGGTGGGTGTTGCTATGAGTTTTTTGTCTTCCCTTAAAGATTGGTTCACTGCCCAAACAGTCAAACTTGACGCCTATCGTTATGCAGCACATATGAAAGATCAGGACGTCAGTTTGGAGGACAAAGTTGATCTACTTAGTATGACTTTCGGGAAAGATTATCCCATGAAATGGGGGAGGGGATATCTTACAGAGCATGAGGTGTTTCAAACCCGTAATAAGGTTGCTTTAGCAGCTGCAGAATCTCTTCCTACAGAGCCTTTCAAAAGGGGAATGGCAGAGAGTGACCTTGTTCTTTACGAGCATTTATGCACATCTATTGGGCAAGCCTACGGTGAGGCTGCGTATACTGTTTTTGAGAAACTGGAACCTATACAAGGCGACTGCGCAACAAGGGCCCTTTATGCTCTCGCAGGAGGAGGTTCTGCAAGACTAAGCAATCACAACTTGGCTGCAATGGTTTTTGAAAATCTGAAGGAACGGAATACAACACCCAGCCTAATTTTGGCCACATCCCTCGCCAGAAATCTATATGATCGCGATGCAGTGAGGGGCCATAGGGCTCTTTTCTCTTTTTCTAGTACTCTTTCTGAGTTTTTGGCGGAAAACCCCGCCGAGTTTGAACCGTTGCTCGCAGGAGTCGCCAAGTTTAGACATGATATGGCCATTGGACTGCTGCGAGATTATTTTTTCATGGCAGCAGGAAGTAGATCATCCGAACTTTCTCCCCAGATTCCCCTCCTTGTGGAGAAAATGCTTGACCGCCCCAACCCATTATTTCGTGGCTTGTTAAGATATGCGGTCAGAGAAGCACAAACAGCCAACGATCCTCTTAAAATTACCATAGGAATACTTGGACAAGCGTTTTCAGCAGCAACCAGTGTTATAGGGACGCAATCCCCTAACCCTAGAGAAAAATTCGAGACTCTGCTGGCTCAGGTTACCCAAGAAGTTGAGGCGAGTCCCCCCTCACCGAGGAGAGGATAAGGGAGAGAAGATTTTATTTGGGTGAGGATCCCTCAGAATGAGGTGCTTCGAAAACAACAAAAGAACCATGAGTCCGTTGCCCCTCTGTTAAATTCCCTTCAGCTTTTGTGCAAAACACAACAGAAGTCCGCACACCAAGCGGATAAACTATGACGGCATCATCCCCCACACCGCAAACTATCGGTTGCAAGTAGGCAGGAACAGCAGCTTGGTTTTGAGACATCTTGGCCTCCTTAAAAAAAATTATGAATAACGAAGACTATAGATAGTGATAATTACGTTTTATGTCCACAGTATTTTCAAAAAA
>JAGOQV010000083.1 GCA_018063145.1 Alphaproteobacteria bacterium | reverse complement strand
TCCCTCTCCCCTTGCGGGAGAGGATAGGGTGAGGGGTATCCTTTGTTATAACGAGAGAGAATGCTGTGGGCACAGAGTGTTACAGACATTTTGCCCCTCTTTTATCCACTGTTCAAAGACAGTATGGCAAGAAAGGAATTATATTTTCATAAATACACATGTTGCAAAAGTCCTAGACCACGTCATTCCCTGAATTTTTTGATAAAAAAATTCTAAGGGAATCCAGAAATATCAACGCGCTATGGATCGCCCTAGAATTTGTCTTACGCCAAATTCGGGCGATGACGGACTTTTGCAACAGGTCTAATATAAAATTACCGCATTCTCATTCTTAGATAATCGCAAATACTTTCGATTTCTATGTTGTTAAAAATAGGGTCAAAATATGTTACATATCCGTTTAATTCCTCCGGCGATAAAACTTTTACATGCTTGAATTTTTCTTTTGGTTTTGCGTTGGTCATAACGATAATATTTCTAATGGGTATTTGTTTGCTTCCCCAATGATGTTGTTCCAAGTTGATATTGTGCCCTGATTGGCTATTTAACAATACAAAGAAAGCGTAGCTTGATCTTAGCATCTGTTCGACGGGAGACCGAAGATCAATTCTCTTGACTGATTGCTTCCCCCAGTTTTTAGTTTCTAAAATAAATACGCCAGCTTCACAGACAAGAAGGTGATCTATTTGAATGCTGTATATTCTGTCATCTTCTTTCTTGTTATAAATCGGCGGGTCAAACCTCACTGAAAAATCATTAAACAAATGAAAGTTATCAGATAGCTTTTGGACTTCTTTTATAACGGAGTTTTCACCTATTGCTCCAGCAATCAGATTGTAAAGGCTATCGACAACCTCTTTCGTCCTCTTTAATTCTTGATATAACTTCTGACAGCGTTCCGATATAACGATTTCTCTATTAGTCGTGTAATACTCTAATTTCTCTTTCAGTTCAGTCGTCAATTTTTCTGCGTGATAGGTTCTCTTGCGTACTATATTTTCAAAATTTTTTTCTAAATCTTTCTTCTTATTTCTTATATTTTTGGTTTGGGGATAATAGAATACTTTATGAATAAATCCTTTATTTCTTTTTTCTATGGTCAGTTTTAACTTTGTTTCTAGTTCTGTAATTTTTAAATTGGTTTCTTTGGTAACATCCTCTTTTAACGCTTCATATTCGTTCTGATATTTGGCGAGGTCGATTTGAATCTCGTTTATTTCACTATCTAATTCATGTTCTATTACCTTAGGTATTTCGTTTTTTTCTGTCTCATGAGTCTTTATAAAATCATTAATCTCACCAACAGAACCAAATCGAGTGATTTTATTTTGATGCAATATCGCCTTTAGTTTTTTGAGTGGTTCAATCTGCCCTTCAATTATAGCCATCTTAAATAAACCCGACATTCACGGTGAACTGCCACCCAAATTTAATCCAGAAACGAGCAGAGTTAAATTCACACTCACATTTGAAACGATCTTGATTCAATCTCTTGTCCTCTGCCATCATAGAAAATATGACTAAACACAGGGCCCAGAAGGAAAATCTTCGAGAAAGACGCTGCACGCGTTTTTGAAGCCCAAAGTCAGAAGGGGACGAACCAGAGCGCGGCACGCTTTGCGAGAAGATGTCTGGGCCACAACGCACAAAAGAACCTGATCTGCCAAGCCTGCAAGAGCCAACCCCTCAGGATAGCGCGAGCCAGCAGGAGCCACCATAATAACTGTGTCATAGAACTGAGAAAAAGAGCGGATCAAATTTTTCATGCGGTCAGAAGACAACAAATCCGCTGCTGAATGGGGAACTTTTGTCGCCGCGATCAAGTGTAAATCAGAGGCGGTCGAGCGATCCAAAACATCCTCAATGCGGCCTTGTCCCGCTAGGTAATCTGGAAGAGTTCTTGGCGGGTTTAGTTTGAGAAGTTTGCTCACATTCGCCTGATGAAAATCGGCATCAATCAACAGGACTTTCTCACCGCTGCGCGTTGCGAGGCGGCCAAGCCAGACGGCGAGAAGAGCAGTGGAGAAGCTAGGAGAATCTTCGGCGATGAGAAAGACTTTTGGTTTTTTTCCTTCGCGGGTTCCGAGCATATTGAGAACGGTCCGCAGAGCTTTGACCTTGGCTATAATCTCCGTTCCTGATGTGCGAAGAACTGTATCGGCAGGCTCTTCACGGAGTATATCTCGTCCAGAGAGAGACCCAAAACAGGCGATGCCAAGTTCTTCTTCCAGTTCTTCCGGCCCAAGGAATTTTTTTCGGTAGCGGTGGTCATAGGCAACAATGAAGCCTCCGGCCAGAAGGGAGAGCAGGAAGGCCAAAGCAAAGGTTTCCGGCCATTTTGGGAAGATGGGGTGTTCTGGCAGAATGGCAAATTGAGTGATGCGAGGAGCGTCTAGGCGAGACGGTTTTGCCTCGACTTCGGGAAGAACGATTGCCTGTTTCTCTTGTTCTTGCACCAGAAGGCCGCGCAAGAAATCAATTTGTTTTTGAACGGCAGATGGATCGACAGAAGGGGCCGCTTCTGTTGCAGGTACGGAAGCAAAAGACTGAGAGCTTAGCCGATCCAATGCGGTGAGAAGTTGTGTTCGCTGTGAGGACTCACGGGATTTTTGCGCATTCCATTTCGGATGAAGAGGGCCATAAATTTTGGCCATTCTTTGGTGCTCTCGCAAACTAGCTTGATAAGAGAGATACTCTCCCTTAGCCACGCCCAATTGGTCCACTTGCTCTGAAGTTAGAACCGTCTCAGGATTTTTTCTGAGGGTCTGGGTAAGTCCGTCTGGTTCTTTTCTTTGACCCTGATCTACAGGAACTGGAGCAGATATTTTTTTAAGCCCCTCTTCCAGTTTTTGAATTTGTTTTTTGATCGCCTCTAACTCAGCTTCGCTGAGTCTGGGAATGACCTTTTCAATAGAGGTTTTCGGTTCGGACGTGCGCGGCTGAGATTTTTGTACAAAAAAACTGGCAAGCCGGTTGGCTTTCATAACCGCTTGTTCTGGAGTGGGGGCTGTTTGGGCAATGTAAAACTCTTGAGGAGAAGAGCCGTGCTTGATCCATGAAGGCAAAGCGGAAGAGAAGGTTTCTGTAGAAACCGTCAGTAAGGTTCGTGCTTCATAGCTGGCTGGAACACTCAATAACAGCAAAGACGTTGCCCCTAGGGACATCGCACAGGTCCAGATCACCAGTTGCAGAGAACGAGGGAATCTTTTGTTCAAACCATACCTCTTTAAGGCTTCTCAGCGCAGGGCCAAGCCGGAACATCAACGGTTACTTTGGGCTTGAGAAGGTAACCTTTCTTGAGGCGCTGGCGAATATCATTCTCAAGTCCTTCTCTTGATTGTCCTACAGCTTTTACCTCTCCAATCAAGGGAATGTAAATCTTCCCAAGGTCATCAATTTGGTATGTCTTGCTTAGATCCGGTTCTCCGTAAACACTGACGCGCACAAGGTCCTTTGGTTGAAACCCTGATAAAGTCCGAGACTGAGAAATATTTTGTGGAGTTACGGAACCCTTGTCTATTGAAGTGGGCATATCTTGGTGTTTTTGTATCTCAATGCGGTCGGCGCTTAGGAGATCAAATCCTTCGGAGTATGCTGCCTGTGGCCCCATAAACAAAGATGCCAACAAAACGATCCGTAATTTCTTTCTGATTGTCATGGCCTGACTATCTCTTTTTTTGGGGCGGGCAACAATAGGTTTTTTGAAGAAGATTTTACGAGCGATCAAGTTGCAGCAAGGCTTGATTGATTTGAGCTTCCAGTTGCCGGAATGCGACCATGCGGTCTTCCCCCAGTGCTGTTATTTCGATAAATCCTCCCCCCGTTTCTTGTCCTGCATAAGAGAGGTTTACGAAATCGTATTTAGCAAGCAGAAGACCTTGTTCGTCTATTTGTTCAACGACCCATGCTCCCCGATTGCTACACGATTCAATAAAGTACCCGGGAATTGCTTGAGGGTTCTTTTGCAGCATTGAATAACAAGCTTTTGCTTCTTGAACACCCGGGCGGGGCTTTGCTTCTCCTTCGAATAGGGCGCAACCAGATAAACTGACCAAAAGCAAAGGCAGAAGAAGGGGCAGGATTTGGCGCAAGGTCATACAGGCTCCCCCCTTTCTTTTCCTACTCCTGACGCAAGGTCATGTGATGTTCTGTCAGAATGGACCCTGTTGGAATTTTCATCAAAGAAATTTTGATCTCAATATCCATCAAGGGGTTTGTTGGTAAATCGATACATTTGGAAAGAGATTCTGCAAAGCGACTTGTTGCGTCCAGAGGCTCCGCATCTGAAAGCGTTCGCAGCAAAAGCAAGGCATATTCATTGGGTCTGATCTGGGCAATGATGTCGGATTGGCGGCGCAGGCGGACGAGGTGTTGAGCAAGTTTTGCTGACACAACTTCTGCTTCGTAAGGACCGTCATTCGCCGACACGGTGATAAAGTTTTCAAAACTGATCAGCACAACATAGGCAACTTCGCCATACCGGTCTGCTCGGTCCATGCAAGAGAGAAACAATTGGTTAAATGCGGACTTGGCAATGACGCCGCCGGCACTGGGGTAATCCTCCGCTTCATTTGCCAAATGGCGCAAAAATCCGTTGAGTCGTCCCGCTGTTTGAATTTTTGTGTCAAATTCAGCCGGATCAAGCGGTTTGGCAATGAAGTCGTTAAACCCTGAAAGCAGGGCGTCTTTTTCGTTCAAGGATTCAGAAGACAGAATCATATAGACATTGCGGCGGACATTCCGCCTGATATTCATAACCAAAGGCTTGGCGTTGGTGAGTGGAGAAGGATCTAGGAACACAATATCCCATCCCTGCTGAGAGACCATATCCAAAACTTCGGTTTTGCCGGCTTGAATCTCAACAATATGACCCGTTGGCTCTAGCCTTGATTTGATTAGATTGGCCGATAAGGCATCACGGTCCACAACAAGAATTTTCATAACTTTATCACCAATGAAGAGGGATTTACTGAATCTTAGCCCCCATCATCGCAAAAACTACAAAAAATACCAGAGGGAAACCGTGTTAATCTGTACGAGGGGAAAAGATATTGATCCTTTAACCGTTAGGTAGCGAATTTACTTGAATCTGGAATACCCCAGATAAATGTGGTATGATGAGAGGTCTGAGAAAATTAAATAAAATTTTATCAATTCTGGACGTATAATAGAGTGTAGAACTTTTTTCGGGGTGTCGGCCCCGTGGTGCTGAGGGCGTTGTGGGTATAAAAACTGGAGCTGCGGCCAAATATGTGGTCCTTCCGGGCTTGTTGCCTAGGATGGGGTCTTTGTTTTTCTCGGGTTTTGACTCGATCCCCTATTTAATGGCCGCAGTTTACGGAATTATCGGCCTTCTTCCTAGAAACCATGAATATCTGCGTCCGAATAGCTATGGAACCTATGGCATTCGCCACGTTGTTGCGGCGGCAGCGCGGGAGCTAGAATTCAAGTGGAAGTACATAGACCGGATCATTTTGTTTGCGGTTATGCTCTCTGCCATCGTCATGATGATGATGTATATGGTAACGCTGCTTGGGTATGTTGTGTTTTCTCCCGCCTTCGCGGGGGGCATTTTTATGCCGGATTATTTCGTAACGCCTTATCCGGATAAAGATATTGCTTTCATGATGCTCGACAGGGTTTTGGGGATTCCTGGCCTTTACAACTCGGAAGTTAGTTACGATGTTGTGACATATGGCCCGTTTCCTAACCCCTTCCAAACAGGGTTGCAGGCCATGTTTGGTTTCTACAGCATGGGGTTGTTTCTCATCAGCGTTTTCATTTTTCTGGTTTATGTGCTTGAGGTCGTCTTTGAACTTACCCAAACGGGGAGCATCACTCAAACATCCCTCTTTACTCAAGCGACCAAGCCGTATTCTGATAAGCCAGAACCCGCAATGTCTTGGATCCCCATTCGCATGGTATTAGGGCTCGGCCTTTTAATTCCTATAACCTTCGGTCTTAACTCCGCTCAGTGGATTGTTTTGTACACGGCCAAACTTGGTTCAGGGCTCGCGACCAATGCATGGTACGAATACAACAATATGACTGGTGATAACCCTGCTGGTCTTGAAAACAAAGAGTTAATTGCCCGTCCTGCTACGCCGGACACGGTTCGCCTTGTCAAAGATTTACTGTTGATACGAGCTTGTATTGC
>JAGOQV010000082.1:1699-6348 GCA_018063145.1 Alphaproteobacteria bacterium | reverse complement strand
CTTTCGGCGTGCGGGTCACGCGAGGACGCCGATAAGAAATTGGCACGAGGGTGTGAGGCGGCGGTTAAATCAATGCTGGCCAAGGACACCGAGGATCGTCAAATTGAGGCGATCAAAGGAAAGAGTTTTGCGCCTTCTGGCGAGAATCGAGAAGTAACCTTGCAGGCCACGACCAAGAACAAGGAATTTGGCTATGAAGCCGAGGAAAGCTTCAAATGTGTGTTCGAAGAAAGCTACTCTCCCGGGTTTACGGCGTGGAAGGCCTCCCTACTCCAGCTTCGTATTGGCGAGACAGTTTATGGAAGCGAAGGGGGAGAAATTTTTGGCACAATGGAAGATCAAATGAGCCTGACGGCGGCTGTCGAATCTGCCATGAGGTAGTATCATCGAAATTTTTTGTAGTCGAGCGCTGGGGCTTTTGTTTTGAGCCCGAAAATAGATTACTAAATAGACTGCGTATCTTAAGAGCCTGCCGCCCGTGCAGGACATTGTTTTCAAAAACTTATCATAAAAGGACCAAAAAATGTTCACAAAGACTCTTGCTCTCATTTTGGCTGGCACCATGCTGGTGGCAACCTCTGCCTCTGCTGCAGAAGTAAAAATTAACGGTTCCACAACAGTGGCGGGTGCTTTGGTTGAAGCCCACAAAGCCGACATCGAAAAAGCTAGCGGCCACACGTTGACCGTTGTTGCTAACGGATCTGGCCATGGTTTGACCGATCTTGCCGAAGGCAAAGCCAATATTGCTATGATTTCTGCTCCTCTTGAAGAAGTGGCTGCTAAAATCAATGAAAAAACACCTGGCGCAATTGATGTTGCCGCTTTCCAAGTTGTCCAAGTTGGCGAAGCCAAAGTGGCTTTTGTGGCCAACTCGGCTAACAAAGTCAAAGAATTGACGAACGAAAAAATCACGGCTGTGCTCAAAGGGACGACCGCCAACTGGAAAGATCTTGGTGGGGATGATGCTCCTGTCTTGGTTGTAACCGAAGTTGCAGGTGGTGGGATTCGTTCCTTGGTTGAAGGGGAACTGCTCGCCAAAGAAGCTATTGCGGCCAACAAACGCGAATTGCCAAACGGGTCTCAAATTGTGAAAATTGTTTCGCAAATTCCTGGAGCTCTTGGGGTTGTTTCTGCTTCTCAAGTTGATGCCAGTGTTGCTCAAATTAAAACCGACAAGGATCTAGTTCAGCCTTTGATTCTTGTGACCAAAGGGGCACCATCTGCCGAAGCTCAAGCGGTTATTGACGCTGCCAAAGCTGCTTACAAATAAGCCGAGGTCTTCCTAAATTCGAAGAGACGGGGTGGGGCTATGTCGTGCCCCGTCTTTTCACGGAATCTTTAAGATTTTAAGATAGTTATAGTTTTGTATACCCCCAGAGGCGCAAAAAATCAAAGGAGCCCTTGTTATGAATATGCTCAAAACCATTCGAAGCAAATTATACTTTTCTGTGTTCTTGTCTGGATGTGCGCTGGTTTTAATTTCTGGGGCAGCTCTTTATGAGGGCAAACAGATGAATTCAGCGGCCTCCGTTATCTATAATTCATCACTGCAGGGAACAAAGCTGCAAGGGCAGATTGCTAATAAATACGAGATTGCGCGGGGGTTGATTGTTGGGGCTCCGGCGGAGCTTGATGCCAAGAAAATTGAAAAGTTGAAAGCCAAAGCTCAAGCCACGATTAAGGAAGGTTTAGATCTGACGGCGGAGTTTGAAAGTATTTCGGATAGCAAAGGGAAAGAACTGGCTGCAACCTTGACCGGTGAGTTCAAAAAAATGCAGGCTAGTGGTGATAAGGTTTTTGAATTTACGAGTCTTTTTGCTCAAGATCAGGCAACGAAAGAACTTGAGACAGGGTTCTCTGCAGTTGAAAAATCTATGGGAGAAACCCTTGAGCAGTTGAGTGCATTGGAGGAGGAAACCGCCAGTAGCAGTTTTGCAATGCTCAAAGATGCTCATGACAAAATGGTCTTAATGACATGGGCCATTTTGATTGCCTCTATTTTGAGTGCAGGGACATATAGTTTGCTGATTGCACGCAATATTGTGAGGCGGACGGCTGGTCTTACTTATGTAATGGCCCGTTTGGCGGAGGGCAATGTTTCCATTGATGTGGAACATACTGAGGACCAAGACGAAATCGGTGAAATGGCGCGGGCTGTCCTTGTCTTCAAGCAGAATAAGATTCAGGCTGATGCCTTGGTGGCAGAGCAAGAGCTGGGACGTAAAGCTCAAATTGAACGGTCCAATACGGTGTCAGCCCTGACTGAAAAATTTGACGATGAAACAGGAAGTCTGGTTATGTCCTTGGGGCAAGCGACTGGAGAACTCCATGAAGCAGCTACGCGAATGAAAACTTTGTTTGAGCGGGCGGAATTGGGAACGGCAGAAATTCTACGTGCGAGCGAGTCTTCTGCTAACAACACTTCAGAAGTTGCGAATGCATCCGAGGGGCTGCGTAGCTGCATCAATGAAATCTCCGAACGTGTCCGTGATTCCTCGGCTATTTCTACCACGACATCGGGCATGGTTCAGAATGCAGCGAAACAGATTTACTCTCTGGCTGAATCTGCCGATCAGATTGGCCAGATTGTAACCATCATTAAAGGAATTGCCGAGCAAACCAACCTTTTGGCTTTGAACGCGACGATCGAAGCTGCACGGGTTGGAGAAGCAGGAAAAGGGTTTGCTGTGGTGGCGAGTGAAGTGAAGTCCTTGGCCAACCAAACGGCAGAGGCAACAGAGACAATCTCCACTCAGATTGAGGCTATCCAATCTCAATCGCGAGCAACGGTTGATACTGTTTCTGAAGTAACCAAGCAGATTCTTAAAATCGAACAAATTTCCCTGACAATTGCCAGCGCGATGGAAGAGCAAAAAGAGTCTGCAGAATCCATTGCCCACAATATCCAGACGGTTTCGCAAATGGCCAACAACATTTGCAGCCATGTCAGTGATGTGAGCCGTGATGTTCAGGAAGTTGGAAAAATTGCTGATATTGTTCTTGAGTCCAGCGATAATTTGACGGTTCGTGGACAAGATATGACAGAGTCTGTGACCCAGTTTATTCGGAGAGTTAAAACGGCTTAGGGCCATTTTCCGCCGAAATGAGCTAAAAGTCCCCCAACTCGTTGGGGGACTTTTGATATTTCTTCTGGTTTTTGGGTCACAAAATAGGGTATGAACAAGAAAGCCTCTCTCGTTCGTCTAGCCCTGAGCTTTCAATGACCCTGATTACCACCAATGCCGCATTGCAGGATTACTGCGCTTCTCTCAAGTCTGCCCCTTATATCACGGTTGATACCGAGTTTATGCGGGAGAGAACCTTCTACGCGAAGCTTTGCCTTATCCAAATTTCTGGTCCTGATAAAAATGCAGTTGGAATCGATGTGCTTTCTCTGGAGAAGTTGGATCTTTCTCCTCTATGGGATTTGATGCATGATTCGCGCATTCTGAAAGTGTTCCATGCTGCGCGGCAAGACATTGAAATTATTTTACAATTAAGCGGCCATGTTCCTTCCCCTTTGTTTGATACACAAATTGCCGCGATGGTATGCGGCTATGGTGACCAAGTAGGGTATGAGGCTTTGGTCAACGACATTGCCAAAGCGAGTGTGGACAAAAGCAGCCAGTTTACGGATTGGTCTCGCCGTCCGCTCAGCGATAAACAACTTATCTACGCGCTGGGGGATGTGATTCATCTGGTGGATATTTACGAATCTTTGCGTGTGCGTCTTGAGAAAAAAGGCCGCGTGGAGTGGGTCAAAGAGGAGATGAATATTCTGCTTGATCCGGCCACTTACGAGGTGAAGCCTGAAGAGGCTTGGAAACGGTTGAAGCTCCGTTCACCTAAACCTCGGGATTTAGCAATTTTGCGTGAACTTGCGGCATGGAGAGAGAGAGAAGCTCAAAGCAAAGATGTGCCACGCAGCCGTATTTTGCGAGACGAGCCCATGCTGGATATGGTGTACCAAAGACCGCAAAGTGAACCCGAGTTGGCCCGTATTCGTGGAATTTCTCCTGATATGGCCAAAGGAAAATTTGGCCGCATTGTGATGGATGCTATAGCCAAAGGGTTAGCGTGTCCTGAATCGGAATGTCCGCGTCCAGATATCAAAACGCCTTTGCCACAGCGACTGGCTCCTGTTGTCGAAATGTTGAAAATGCTCCTTAAAATCGAGGCTTCAGAGCAGGGTGTGGTTCCCCGTTTGATTGCAAGCGCGGACGATCTTGAATCGTTGGCGATGAGGGCCTCATCGTCTGATCTGGTGCTGGGTAAGGGGTGGAGACATGAAATCTTTGGAGCCTTGGCAGAGTCCATGCTCGAGGGAAAACTGGCTATGACCCTTGAAAAAGGCAAGATCAAAAAAATAGAGATTTCAACAGATCGCTAAAATCTCTTTCTCTCCGCAGTTACCGTGGGGAGAGAAAGTGAGAGAATTTCTCGCCAATAAATGCTCCAAGAGACCGTCTGCGGAAAGTGTCTGTCGGAACTTCGCCCTCTCCCCCGTAAACAAATTCTCCGGTTGTGCCGTTTGGGGCAATATGCCGAACCGAATCTCCTCGGACCATGGTATTGAAGAATTCTCGGCAATTGGCCAACATAGACGTATGGCCATTCGCAGAAGAGGTCACTGTAGGACGGCATTCCGC
>JAGOQV010000082.1:0-1599 GCA_018063145.1 Alphaproteobacteria bacterium | reverse complement strand
GCCTCTGCTCGCAAGTAAGTGGCTTGAGCGGCTTTGGAGGCAGAGCCGGAGTTTTTTATAAGCTCTTTGGCTGTTGGCAAATGGTCAATTCCTTCAATTTCTTCAACTGGCTCTACAGTGGAGGTATCTGGTTGATCTGTAATGGCAGGTGCAGGAGCTTCAGAAATGGGCTTGACAGGAGCCTCAGGGAGAGGGGTTTGGGCGGTTGGAAGTTCAGGAGCACTTGCTTGTGGAGTGAAAAAAGCCTCTTGGACAGTGTCTGAAACAGCTTCTCCAAGAGAAAAAAGACCAAAGGTTGCGGCAGAAATCGTTCCCCCGACCAAATTGCGGGTCCAGAATTGCTTGCTGAGCAAGTGGCGGGCGTAAAGGCCAGTTTCCTCGGCGGCGGCTTTCCCCCATGTCCGTTGATGAAGAAGTGTGGCGTTTTCTTGAATAGCAGATCGTTCAGCGGTCCGGTCCTTGACGTAACGAACAGTGTTAACAGCAAGAACTCCAGCGGCGGCTCCGGCAAGTAAGGCAGCATTCGGAACCACAACAACCGCAGTCAAAACTTTAGCGGCTAGACCGACACCAGCACTTGCACCCATCCATTTCCAGTCTTTTTTGACGGAGGAGACTAAATTCTGGCTCACAGCTTTGGCCCGTGCCCATAAGCTCGGCTTGCTGGAGGCTCCTTCTGGCGTGTTTTCATCGCTAACAACAGCAGCGCGGCTAATAGGAATTACGCGGGCGGAGGACTGGTTATCATCGGCCGGGGCTTGATGAAAGGCCTGACCGGAGGAAAAATTGAAATCAAGAACAAAAGCATTAGCATTAGTCATGGCACACCCCAAGAAACAAAATGGTTACCGTTTGTGAGCTTCTTAATTGAGCTTCTTAAACGCGTATCCGCTTTTTACCACAGTTTCTTTTGTTTATGCAAATAAAATTTTACTAATAAGAAGCCGCTCTAAAAAGCTGTCTTGTCATCGTGGGGGGGCGTGTTTTCGTCACGGGTAATTTGGTCATGATCCGCCAAAGTCTCGGCATAGATATTGCGGCGGGCTTTGGCTTTCGAAGCTCCGAAGCAAATCCATGCCCATGCCCCGAAAGACAAAGAGACCATTAGCAAGATAATGGCCCATGTATTGGTCATTGAGCCAATATCAAATTGGCGGTTTTCGACTTCATCACTGACGCAAGAGGAAATTTCACGGCCATTAATGTCTAAAAACGCCTGATCGGGGGCAAGTTCAACGTGGATACGGTTTCCTGAAATTGGGTCATTAAATTTTAGGGCATCGGTGGTTTGTAGCCATGTTCCGATTTGGACTTGCTTGCACCCTTCCAGTAAGTCGGCTTCCATTGAGTCAGGAAGGGCTTTGGCCATCACAACGGCAAAATCCTCAACGGGGGTTTCGTAACGGCCTTTCAGATTGTCTAAACGGCCAATCTGGTATTGACCAGACCCCCACGTCCCCACAGCTGCAGCTAGAGTCATGAGGGAGGCTAATAACCAAAGTTTCCACCTCCCAGCAGGGGTGGAGTCACTCAGTTTGATAGATGGAATCGGAATGGACCACATACCTAATGGCTGTAGCACAAAGAACAAAGGCATAG
>JAGOQV010000081.1 GCA_018063145.1 Alphaproteobacteria bacterium | reverse complement strand
TATCTTCGGGGGTTCCGCTGGCGATGATTTCTCCTCCTCCTGCGCCGCCCTCTGGGCCAATATCCAATATCCAGTCGGCGGTTTTTATGACGTCCAAATTATGTTCGATCACCACAACGGTATTGCCCTGGTCAACCAGACGATGAAGAACTTCGAGCAATTTTTTAACGTCCTCGAAATGGAGTCCGGTGGTGGGTTCGTCAAGAATATAAAGAGTTTGTCCGGTTGCCCGTTTCGAAAGCTCCTTGGAAAGTTTTACCCTCTGTGCCTCACCACCAGAGAGGGTGGTGGCAGGCTGACCGATTTTTATATAATCGAGTCCTACGCTTTTGAGGGTTTCCAGTTTGTCACGGATGGAGGGGACTGCCTTGAAAAATTCGGCTCCTTCCTCAATCGACATATCGAGTACATCACTGATGGACTTGTCTCTGTATTTGACTTCAAGCGTTTCGCGATTGTAGCGTTTCCCATCGCACGCTTCACACGTCACATAGACATCCGGCAAGAAGTGCATTTCAATTTTTATGACTCCATCTCCTTCGCAGGATTCGCAGCGTCCACCTCTGACGTTGAAAGAAAATCGTCCTGCGTTATAGCCTCTGGCCTTGGCTTCGGGTAATCCGGAGAACCATTCACGAATAGGTGTGAAGCATCCGGTATAAGTTGCTGGGTTGGAACGCGGCGTGCGGCCAATGGGGGATTGGTCAATATCAATGACTTTGTCGAGATGTTCCAGCCCCTCAATCTTTTGGTAAGGGGAGGGAATCTCATGCGTTTTCATCAAGCGGCGACTGGCAGCCTTATACAAGGTGTCAAGCGTGAGTGTGGATTTCCCGCTGCCCGAAACGCCTGTAATGCAGGTAAATGTCCCCAAGGGAATTTCGGCAGTGATGTTTTTCAGGTTGTTACCGCTGGCCCCGACAAGTCGAATGATTTGCGAAGTCTTGCCGGACTTTTTGGCCACGCGGCGAGTTTTGGGAAGAGGGATAGATTTTTGTCCTGTCATATATTGGGCGGTGATGCTGTTTTTGTTTTTGAAAACATGATTGGGAGTGCCACAAGTCACAACTTCCCCTCCGTGAAGGCCAGCCCCTGGTCCCATATCAATTAAATAGTCGGCGGCGCGGATGGCATCTTCGTCATGTTCAACAACCAGAACGGTATTACCAATATCGCGCAAATGACGCAGCGTTTCGAGCAGGCGCGTATTGTCACGCTGGTGAAGGCCGATAGACGGTTCATCCAGCACATACAAAACCCCCGTTAGTCCAGATCCAATTTGAGAGGCCAAGCGAATGCGTTGACTTTCTCCACCCGAGAGGGTTCCTGATGCGCGAGAAAGCGAGAGATAATCAAGCCCTACATTGACCAGAAAAGAAAGACGCTCGTTGATCTCTTTGAGAATGCGGGCTCCCACCTCGTTTTGTTGGCGCGAAAGAATTTTTGGAAGAGCCTCAAACCAGTCGCGAGCCTCGATAATCGAAAGCTCTGTTGCTGACGAGATGGTTTTTCCATTGATCTTGACGGCGAGTGCTTCGGGTCTCAGTCGTGCGCCGTTGCAGCTTTCACAATGGGAGCTGGACTGGTACTTTGATAATTCCTCGACAATGCCTTGGGAGTCTGTTTCCTTCAAGCGGCGTTCGAGGTTGGGAATAACCCCTTCGAACGGTTTCGTGGTTTTGTAGGATCTTGCGCCTTCTTCGAACAGGAACGTAATCTCTTTTACTCCACTGCCATATAAAATGGTGTCTCGGGTTTTTTTATCAAGAGCACTCCACGGAGTGTGCATACTGGCTTTGGTTGCAAGACAGACAGCTTCTAATGTTTGGATATAGTACCGTGCAAAACTTTTGGACCATGGTTCAATTGCGCCTTCGGCGAGTGACTTGCTTTCATCAGGGACAACCAAGTGAGGGTCCATGTACAAAGTGACCCCCAGCCCATCACAATCGGGGCAGGCTCCATGTGGAGAGTTAAACGAGAATAAGCGCGGTTCGATTTCAGAAATGGTAAAGCCGGAGACTGGACAGGCAAATTTTTCCGAGAAAAGAGTTTGTTCGCCGCTGTCGGCTTTTTCAGCTATCACAAGTCCATCACTGAGCCGCAGAGCCGTTTCTATGGAATCGGCCAGACGATTCCCCATATCATCCCGCAGAACCAACCGGTCCACCACAACTTCTATGTCGTGCTTAATTTTTTTATCGAGAGTTGGGGAGTCGTCAATCTCATAAAGAGTCCCATCAATTTTGACTCTTTGAAAGCCTTTGGCTTGAAGATCTTTCAGTTCTTTTTTGTATTCCCCCTTACGGCCCCGCACGATAGGAGCGAGAATATAAAGTTTTGTTCCCTCACCAAAAGATTTGATCCGGTCCACCATTTGACTGGTGGACTGACTTTCAATCGGGAGACCCGTGGCGGGAGAATAGGGAATACCAATACGCGCCCAGAGCAACCGCATATAATCATAGATTTCGGTGACCGTCCCCACCGTAGAACGCGGATTTTTACTGGTGGTTTTTTGTTCAATGGAGATAGCCGGAGAGAGTCCTTCAATAGAATCAACATCCGGTTTTTGCATCATTTCCAAAAATTGTCTGGCATAGGAAGAAAGACTCTCAACGTAGCGTCGTTGTCCTTCGGCGTAAATTGTGTCAAAGGCAAGTGATGATTTTCCTGACCCCGACAGGCCTGTGATAACCGTCAGGCTGTCGCGGGGGATGTCAACATTGACATTTTTCAGATTATGTTCGCGGGCGCCGCGAATGGAAATTGTCTTTATGGCCATAGCTTTCCTCAGGGTTCCCTTTATATATGGGATTTAGGCGGGAAAAAGCTAGAGAAACCCGCAAAGAGGTCTTGCGATTTTAGCTATGTGGGTTAGATTGCTCGGATCAAATACATTTTTACTTATGAGTTCGCTTTGAGGAGCAAAGATGGCTGGCAGTGTTAATAAAGTAATTTTAATCGGTAATCTTGGTGCGGACCCTGAAGTCAGAACGATGCCTTCGGGGGATGACTTGGTGAATTTGTCAATTGCTACGTCCGAAAGCTGGAAAGACAAAGATGGCCAGAAACAAGAAAGAACACAGTGGCATAGGGTTGTGATTTTCAATCCTTCTTTGGTCAAAGTTGCCAAAAGCTACCTGAAAAAAGGGGCCAAAGTTTATATCGAGGGTCAACTCGAAACGCGCAAATGGGATGATAAAGAAGGTAAAACTCAGTACTCCACAGAAGTTGTGCTGCGCCCATATCGAGGCGAAATGACAATGTTAGATGGCCGTGCTGGTGGTGGAGCGAATGACAGCTATGCCGATCAGGCGGGCTACAGCGGCGGGGGAAGTTCTCAATCCTATGGGGGAGGGGCAAAATCTGCGCCGGACCCTTTGGATGACGACATACCGTTTTGATCTGTTCTGTTCTATATCCATGCGGAAGGGTAATATTGTCATGAAGGTTTTCTTGTCAGCTCTCGTTTTTCTTGCTGTGGGATGTTCTGTAGCGTTTGCGGCCTCTTCTTCACCAGTGCCTCCTGCGACTGCAGCGGCGGAAGCTCCGGCCCCTGTTCCTGAGAACATTTCTACGGAAGAAATGGCCGAACGGGTGAAGCTCTCAACCGAACTCCACGATATTCGGAACATTCGTGACTCGGTGAATGCTACTGTTGCAACGTATGCGAAGCGTCTTCCCGAGAAACAGCGTGAGGGCTATATGCAGGGGATTGAGTTGAGTCTGGACTACGAGAAGATTGAGCAAGTTTCCATTAACGAGGCGGCAAAGGTTTTTACCCCCGCTGAACTTCGGGCCATGATCACTTATTTTGGTTCTCCAGAGGGGCGATCTGCCGAGCAAAAAATGGGTGCGTATTCCAAAAAAGTGGTGGCAGAAGTTCAACGGGGAATTGATGCCGCGATTATGGCTTCTAAGCTTGGGGAAATTCCTAAGAAATAAGCCAAATTGCGCGAATTTTATCTCTTGTGAAAATGCAGATAATTTGCCCTGCGAGCTTGTCTCGGAGGGCTTTTCCTGCTACAAAAATCTGTCCACAATTTTCTGAAAAAGAACGAGTTTTTTGATGACCGATTCCAATGCTGTGCAACAGACATTCCCTGTAATTTCTTTATCAGATGAGATGAAAAAATCTTATCTCGATTATGCGATGAGCGTGATTGTCAGTCGGGCTCTGCCGGATGTGCGGGACGGGTTGAAACCAGTTCATCGCCGCATTCTCTTTGCCATGCAAGAGGGTGGGTATCACTCGGATAAATCCTACAAAAAATCGGCGCGGATTGTCGGGGATGTCATGGGTAAATATCACCCGCATGGCGACTTCGCTATTTACGATGCCTTGGTGAGGATGGCGCAAGACTTCTCGATGCGGTTGCCATTGATTGATGGGCAAGGTAACTTTGGCTCGATGGATGGTGATCCGGCTGCGGCGATGCGGTACACCGAAGCCCGTCTTTCAAAATCTGCAGATTCATTGCTGGCTGATATAGACAAAGATACCGTTGATTTTCGTCCCAACTATGATGAATCGATTTATGAGCCAAGCGTTCTCCCAACCCGTATTCCGAACCTTCTGGTCAATGGGGCAGGGGGAATTGCTGTCGGGATGGCAACCAATATTCCTCCGCATAACCTAACCGAAGTTATTGATGGTTGCCTTGCTTATATCGAGAACCCTGCGATTACCAGTGAAGAACTGATGGCCTATATCCCTGGCCCTGATTTTCCAACAGGGGGGCAGATTCTGGGGAGATCCGGCATTCGGTCCGCTTATCTGACGGGGAAGGGGTCTGTTCCTATTCGCTCTAAAACCTCCGTCGAAACCCGCGAGAAGAGAGAGTCGATTGTAGTTCATGAGATTCCTTATCAGGTGAATAAGGGGCAACTTCTCGAACGTTTGGGGCAAGTGGCCCGCGAGAAAATTGTCGAGGGCATTTCTGAAATTCGCGATGAGTCGGATCGTGAAGGTGTGCGCATTGTTATTGATCTCAAACGCGATGCCAATGCCGACGTGGTACTGAACCAGTTGTTCAAATATACGGCCTTGCAGTCTTCTTTCGCTTGTAATGTTCTGGCTCTTCATCATGGGCGTCCGCAGACTTTGGTTTTGCGCCAGATGATTTCTGCCTTTATAAAATTCCGCGAAGAAGTTATTACCCGCCGGACAATTTTTGAATTGGGCAAGGCGCGGGATCGGGCTCACATCTTGGCAGGTCTTGCCGTTGCCGTTGCGAATATTGACGAAATCATCGCTTTGATCCGTAATGCTAAGGATCCTCAAGTTGCCAAAGAAGGACTTCTTGCAAAATCTTGGCCCGCTAAAGATATTGCTCCTCTTATTGCCCTGATCGATGATCCCGAATACTTCGTGGACGAGGCGGGCAACTATAAAATGTCTGAATTGCAGGCCAAGGCAATTCTTGAATTGCGCTTGCACCGCTTGACCGGTCTTGAACGGGATAAAATCGGAGATGAGCTGAAGGAAATTACAGATCAGATCAAAGAACTGCTTTCTATTCTGGCTTCCAAAGAAAGACTCTTTGATGTGATGAAAAATGAGCTGGTTGACGTCAAAGTTCGCTTTGGCACACCGCGCCGGACCGAAATTATCGAATCCGAATTCGAAGTCGACATTGAGGATTTGATACAACGCGAAGATATGGTGGTTACCATTACCCACACGGGCTATGTGAAGCGGACTCCGCTTGTAACCTATCGTGCGCAAAAGCGTGGGGGTAAGGGGCGTTCGGCGATTGATATGAAGGACGAGGATTTTGTCTCTGAATTGTTCGTCGCCTCTACACATACGCCTATCCTCTTTTTCACTTCCAAGGGGATTGTGTACCGTATGAAGGTTTATCAATTACCGCTTGGCAATCCGCAAGCGCGAGGCAAAGCCTTTGTTAATCTGCTTCCGCTTGAAGAAGGCGAAAATATTTCGGTGATCTTGCGCTTGCCGGAAAACGAAGAGCTTTGGGATCAACTGGATATTCTTTTTGCCACAACTCACGGGTCGGTACGCCGGAACAAATTGTCTGATTTCCGCAGTATTCGTTCCAATGGTTTGATTGCCATGAAACTCGAAAATGGCGAAAAACTGATTGATGTTAAAATCGCCAGAGATGACGAAGATGTTCTTCTTGCAACGCGCATGGGGCGTGCCATTCGTTTTGAAGTTGAAGATTTGCGGGTTTTCTCTGGCCGGACCTCAACCGGAGTGCGCGGGGTTCGCCTCGGCGCAAATGATGAAGTTATCTCCATGTCTATTCTGAAACATATTGAGGCAACGCCCGAAGAGCGGACAGCTTATCTCAAACGGGCTTCGGCTTTGCGTGGGGCCGATACTGATGGAGTGGAATTTGAAGGTGATGCCGCGAATCTGAGCGAGGAACGTTTCCGTGAGCTTCAGGAGAGAGAGCAGTTCCTC
>JAGOQV010000019.1:19195-25758 GCA_018063145.1 Alphaproteobacteria bacterium | reverse complement strand
GGGTAACTTGGATTCAGAATCCGAACTCCTATGGTCATCCCCTGAATCCGTGAAGCGGATTCTAGGGGGATCCAGAAAAGAAAGCTGGATGGCCTTAGAATGCCAAGAAGCATTCAGGCCATGACGGGGGAGGGGGGCGTGGTGGGCTGGTGACATATCCTGCGCAATGTGGCATACTAACCTCGTCTGTTCTTTACCCACCCTCTCCCTCTCGAATAAGGTTTCTATAAATCATGTCATCTTTTCCTATTTCCTCCTTGTTCTTTTCAAAGCGGGACGGGTTGCCAGATGTTTTGACGTCCTATGATCTTATGAAAACGGTTGCCATTTTGTTGGTTGTGATAGACCATCTTGGCTTTATTTTCTTTCCAGAAAATTATTGGTTCAGAGCCATTGGGCGGGGATGTGTTCCCATTTGGTGTTTTCTGATCGGGTATTCAAAATCCCGCGATTTGTCCGCTCCTATTTGGGTTTGGTCGGCTCTTTTGATTGCCAGCAGTTTTGTGGCGGGGGGAGGGGTTTTCCCCACTCCTATTTTGGTGACCTTTATTATAAGTCGCCTCATTCTCGATTCGGTGGCGCGGGGGGTTTTCAAGGATTGGGAAACTTTGCTGTACGGAACGTTCTTTTTTGTCATGATGATTATCCCCACCATGATTGTTGCTGACTATGGATCGGCGGGGTTCTTGCTGGTCTTGTGCGGGTATGCGCTACGTAACCAAAAAGAAATCAACATAAAGCCTTCGACTTTGCAGGTTTTTATGGCGAGTTCTGTCGCGATTTTCATTATTCTTGAATTGCTGGTTTTTCGCTTTCCTCCGGTAGAGGCCAAGGTTGCGGTTGTTATGGTTGGTTTGGCTGCTGTGGCTGCGTATTATTTTCGGCCAATGAATATGATCGGCTTGACCAACGCTCTGCCCTCTTTTGTTGTCACGGCTTTACAATTTACCGGACGGCGGACAATGGAAATTTATGCTATCCACTTGATCCTGTTTAAGATTGGGGCTGCCTATTTGGGCGTGTCTCATCATGGCTGGGGTGAGTGGTTCTGGCTGTTTCCGCCGATGGAGAGCCCAGTTCCTGAATCGACTTTTCCAACCCCCTAGACAGGGTGCGACTTTTTATCTATCGAAATTGGGGCTTTTTTTATCAAAAACTATGCCTCAAACCCTTGCGCCCTCTGGTCCTGTGTGCTAGACGAAGCACCATCTGAAATTTGGCAGTTAGGATTTCCTGCTTTGGAATCTGGAAAAGGAACTGGACGTGGCAAAGACATCCTCTTCATTGGCTGGCGCAGCGCATACCATTGCTAGCCGCTACGCAACCGCCCTGATTGAAACATCGCATGAGGCAGGGGCCTTGGGCGTTGTTGAAAGTAACCTGAATGAGCTTGCGGCAATGATGGAATCCTCTGCCGACCTCAGAATGTTGGTGTCGAGCCCTGTTTATGGCCGCGAAAGCATTACCGGAGCGGTGCAAGAACTAGCCCGCAAAGCCGATTTTCATCCGCTGACAATCAATTTTCTCGCTGTTTTGGCTGTGAATGGCCGCCTGAATCGCCTCTCGAATATTCTGGAAGCCTTCGCGTTTGAAGTTTCAAAACGCAAAGGAGAGGTCAGGGCGCAGGTGCTAACGGCTTTTCCTTTGAACGCCGAACAAGAACGCGCCTTGCAAGATGCTCTTAAAAAATCAGTTGGCTTTAAGGTTCAGCTTGAAATGAGTGTGGATCGGGAGATCCTCGGCGGGATGATCGTTACGATCGGATCGCGCATGATTGATGACTCGGTTAAGAGTAAACTGGAAGCTTTGAAACGGGCGATGAGTGCAAAAATCGCCGCTTAAAAAATTTATACTTACTAGCTAGATAGGAAAAGGAACGTTAGATGGAAATTCGTGCAGCAGAAATCTCTGAAATCCTGAAAAAGCAAATCGCTGAATTTGGAGCGCAAGCCAATGTCGCCGAAGTTGGGCAAGTCCTCTCGGTGGGGGATGGCGTGGCGCGGGTCTATGGCCTTGATCAAGTGCGCGCTGGGGAAATGGTTGAATTTCCGGGTGGAATTAAGGGGATGGCCCTTAACCTCGAATCCGACAATGTCGGGGTGGTTATCTTTGGTGATGACCGTTCGATTGGTGAAGGCGATATTGTCAAGCGGACAGGTGAAATTGTTCAAGTTCCTGTCGGGCGCGAACTCTTGGGCCGTGTTGTCGATGGTCTGGGCAATCCGATTGATGGCAAAGGTCCTTTGAAAGCCAAAGAATTCCGCCGTGTTGAAGTCAAAGCCCCCGGGATCATTCCTCGCAAATCGGTGCATGAACCGATGCAAACCGGACTTAAAGCGATTGACGCTCTTGTTCCTATCGGGCGTGGTCAGCGCGAACTGATTATCGGCGACCGTCAAACAGGTAAAACGGCAGTTGCTCTTGACGCGATTATCAATCAGAAGAGCGTCAACAAATCTCCGAACGAAAAGGATCATCTCTACTGCGTTTATGTGGCCATTGGTCAAAAACGTTCCACAGTTGTTAAGCTGGTCAAAGAACTCGAAGAGGCTGGCGCAATGGAATATTCCATCGTGGTTGCTGCAACGGCTTCTGATCCGGCTCCGATGCAGTTTCTGGCTCCTTACACAGGATGCACGATGGGCGAATATTTCCGCGACAACGGAATGCACGCTCTCGCTATTTATGATGACTTGTCCAAACAGGCGGTTGCCTATCGTCAAATGTCCTTGCTGCTGCGTCGTCCTCCTGGACGGGAAGCTTACCCGGGGGATGTGTTCTACATTCACTCGCGCCTTCTGGAACGGGCAGCTAAATTGAACGAAGACAACGGTTCTGGTTCCCTCACGGCTTTGCCTATCATTGAAACACAAGCAGGTGACGTGTCGGCCTATATCCCGACCAATGTTATCTCGATTACCGATGGTCAGATTTTCCTTGAAACCGGATTGTTCTATAAAGGCATTCGTCCGGCTATCAATGTTGGCTTGTCGGTGTCGCGGGTTGGTTCCGCTGCGCAGATCAAAGCGATGAAACAGGTGGCAGGTAAGATCAAACTTGAGCTCGCCCAGTACCGCGAAATGGAAGCCTTTGCTCAGTTCGCCTCGGACCTTGATGCCTCAACGCAGAAACTTCTGGCTCGCGGAGCGCGGCTGACCCAGCTTTTGAAACAACCGCAATACTCTCCGCTGACCTCGGAAGAGCAAGTGGTGGTTATTTTTGCGGGAACACGGGGTTATCTTGACGGGGTTCCGGTTAACAAAGTCTCTGAGTATGAAGGTGGATTGCTCGCTGAACTGCGCGGCCGTGGTGCCGGAATTTTGGAACAGATTAAAACCAAAAAAGCTCTGGATGCCCCTCTGGAAGGCGAGATCACTGCTCTTCTTGATAGCTACACCAGCGACTATGCCAAACGTTTGGCAGCGTAAGGGAGAGATCTGTGCAAATAGACTTTAGATATGCGACCCATTTTCAAACGGGATGTGACCTCAGGTCTGCTTTTAGGCAAGCCTCAGCAGGAATGTTGGTTCTCGTTGTTGATGGACGAGCGATGCGTCCCGCAAGCGAATTAGAGGGGGTTTTTCCTTTCTCCAAAGACAGGGTGATTCTTGCGCTTCGTCCGCTTGGACAGCACGACAACGCTGTGCTTGAGCACCATATTCGTGAGGCATCTCCGCTAAGTCTAAGAAGACAGATTGGCTTTCTTTCCTCTGGCAAGGTTATTTCTTTGGTGGATGATGATGGAGAAAAATGCGCTGTTGCGCGGAATGTTGGTACTAAAACATCGTTGGCTCTTTATGTGACGGGATCTGCCGAGTATCGGCGGTCTTTGCTGGCTATAGGGGGAAGAGAATTTGAAACAAGAGATGACGGTGAGTTTTCGCCTCCTGCGGGGTCCGCAGGGAGTTCTTGGAACTCGTCTGAAAGTTATTATCCTAGATAATGGAAGTGCAATAAAATGCCCAGTTTGAAGGAATACCGAACCCGCATTGCTTCCGTGAAATCTACACGGAAAATTACCTCGGCCATGAAAATGGTTGCGGCTTCCAAGCTCAAGCGGGCACAGGAACACGCGCAATCCTCGCAGCCTTACGCCAAGGCGATGGAGGCTATGCTCTCTCGTGTGGCTGGCGGTGTTCAGGGGGATTCTGGCCCTCGCTTGCTGGTGGGGACGGGGGCTGATCTTCGGCATCTCTTGATTGTGGTTTCTTCCGATCGTGGTTTGTGCGGTGGGTTTAACTCGAACCTTGTTCGGTTTACGCGTGCGGAAATTCGCCGTCTGATCGCAGACGGAAAACAAGTCAAAATTGTTTGTGTAGGCCGCAAAGCTCGTGATGTTCTTAAACGGGAATTTGCTGCCTATATCATTGACAGTATTACCGGCCTTGCTGGAAAGCCTCGTCTTTCTTTCCATGACACAACGCAGGTTTCTGATTTGGTCTTAGAAAAATTTGACGCAAGCGAGTTTGATGTTTGCACGCTGGTTTATAACCAGTTTGTTTCGGTCCTCACGCAAAAACCTTGTGCCCAGCAACTGATTCCATTCCGCATTCCCGTTCCGGCAGTGGCCAACCAGAACGCGGCTCAGAAGGAAAAAGAATTGGTGGGGGGGACCTCCTCCTCTCCCTATAGTTTTGAACCGGAGGAAGAGCAAATTCTCGCGCAGCTCTTGCCACGAAATATTGCCGTGCAAATTTTTCGCGCATTGTTGGATAGTTCTGCCGGAGAGCAGGCCGCACGGATGACGGCAATGGATAATGCAACGCGCAACGCGGGGGATATGATTAACCGTCTGTCCATCCAGTATAACCGTGCGCGTCAAGCGTTTATTACGAAAGAATTGATCGAAATTATCTCGGGCGCGGAAGCGGTCTAGGACGAAAGGTAAAGTTTATGGGGCTATCTGGTGAAGTGGTTGATGTTCTCGTTGAGGAATTTGTACCGGCGGCAGTTCAGCCTTTGGTAGGGCTTTTTATGCAGGCTTGTTCTAATCAGGGTTCATTGGAAGAGGGGCATTATCAATCTCCTGAGGGACTGCTGCCTTCTCGCGAACTTGATGATGCGTGGCTGTAGCCTTGTTCAAACAGGATTTAAGTTAAGTAAGACAAACGGGTTTAATGGTTAAACGAAGGAAATAAAAAATGGCAAACGGAAAAATTGTTCAGGTTCTCGGCGCAGTGGTGGATGTTCAGTTTCCTGACGGGAATGTACCCTCTATCTTGAACGCTTTGACGACCCAAAATGACGGGAAAACTTTGGTTCTTGAAGTGGCTCAACACCTTGGCGAAAACATTATCCGCTGCATTGCAATGGATTCAACGGATGGGCTCGTACGTGGTGCTGAAGTTCTGGATACAGGCTCTTCTATTATGGTTCCGGTTGGCCCCGAAGTTTTGGGCCGTATCGCCGATGTGATTGGTCACCCGATTGACGATCTGGGTCCTATCAATACCAAAGACCATTACCCCATTCACCGTGCTGCTCCAAGCTTTACGGACCAAGCCACAGAAACCGAACAGTTGATTACCGGTATCAAGGTTATTGACCTTCTTTGCCCTTATGCCAAGGGTGGTAAGATTGGTTTGTTTGGTGGAGCTGGTGTTGGTAAAACCGTGACCATCCAAGAACTCATCAACAACATCGCCAAAGGTCACGGCGGCGTGTCTGTTTTCGCTGGTGTGGGTGAGAGAACCCGCGAAGGGAACGATCTTTACCATGAAATGATTGATGCCGGGGTTCTGGTTCCCAACGATCACAAAGCTTCGAAAGTGGCTTTGGTTTATGGTCAGATGAATGAACCCCCGGGCGCACGCGCTCGCGTGGCTTTGACGGGTTTGACCATGGCGGAATATTTCCGTGATGTCGAAGGGCAAGATGTTCTTTTCTTCATGGACAATGTGTTCCGCTTTACGCAGGCTGGCGCGGAAGTGTCTGCTTTGCTGGGGAGGATTCCTTCGGCGGTTGGGTATCAACCAACACTCTCTACCGATATGGGAGCCCTTCAGGAACGGATTACCTCAACGCATAAAGGGTCCATTACCTCGGTTCAGGCGGTATATGTTCCTGCTGATGATTTGACCGATCCGGCTCCGGCGACAACCTTCTCTCACCTTGACGCGACGACAGTTCTCTCCCGTCAGATTGCCGAACTTGGGATTTATCCAGCGGTTGACCCTCTTGACTCCACTTCGCGGATTCTTGATCCACGGGTTGTGGGTGAAGCACACTATAAATGCGCAACCGATGTTCAAAAAACTTTGCAAACCTACAAAGCCTTGCAAGACATCATCGCTATTTTGGGTATGGATGAACTTTCGGAAGAAGATAAGCTGGTTGTTTCTCGGGCGCGGAAAATTCAGCGTTTCCTCAGCCAGCCATTCCATGTGGCCGAGGTGTTCACAGGAACGCCAGGCGTGTTTGCCTCTCTTGAAGAAACTATCAAAGGCTTCCGCATGATTGTTGACGGAGAACTGGATCACCTGCCAGAATCGGCGTTCTATATGATTGGTTCCATCGATCAGGCGATAGAAAAAGCCAAAAAAATGGCAGCTGAAGCGGCGTAG
>JAGOQV010000019.1:0-19095 GCA_018063145.1 Alphaproteobacteria bacterium | reverse complement strand
TTCGAACTCGTTTCACCCGAAGCCAAATTGATTTCGGAACCCGCGTGGCAAGTGAGCATTCCGGGTGAAGAAGGGGATGTCGGCGTTCGCGCTGGACACATGGCTTTGGTCATGTCCATTCGTCCGGGTGTGGTTGAGGTCATGCTCGGTGAGCAAAGCGAAAAAAAGCGCATTTTTATCGCGGGTGGCTTTGCCGATATTGCTCAGGATCATTGTACCATCCTTGCCGAACAAGCGGTTGATCTGGCCAGTCTTGACACCGACAAGTTGGAAAAGGAATTGCTCAATCTGTCCGAAGACCTGTCCTTGGCTGTTACGGATACCGAACGGGTTCGGCTGCAAAAACGGATAGATCTGATTTCTGCCATGCTTCATGCGAGCCGCAAAGCTTAGACGCTTTCGGAAGGATATGAATTTTGGTGCGGAGATTATTTGGGTTTTACTGAGGGCCCTATACTCGTGCAAGCCGCGAGCGCGGGAGCTATTTTTTCTTCGATAGTGGCTGACGTACTCTTATCCCATTCATCAATAAGAGGTTTAAGTTTGATTCCTCTTTCGGGGGCTTCCTCATCAGTGAGATTTGCCATCATGCCTCTCACTTGCAGAGAGGTTGCAAATTTATTGTGTCTCTTTTCCATCTCTTCGCAGAGCAATGGAGTTGCCCCAGATTCTTCTATTTCCGCAGCGGTGGCTACTAATTCTTCTGCGTAACCTGCTAAGTGGCTCCCACTTATCTGGACAAGATCGGCGGTGTTCTGGCCAAATTCGTCCATTAAGAGCTTTCTTTTTTCTTTATCGGTCATAGGAGCCTTGTTGTTTTTCTTTTTAGCGTTGGGGGAGAAGGGATTTGGCAAGGCAAGAGGCTACAGGGCCAGAGGTATCCTGCTTCAAATTTTCAGCTTCCAGAGCATCTTCTGCGGTCCCTCTTTTAAGGGCTTCATCAAGGGCGGGAAGCCCCGTGGAGGATGTTGTAAAAGTTTCCCTGAGTTTCACGGTTTCCCCGTGCAGATACAAGGCACTGAGCAGACGATTGCAGGCCTTATCGGACGGCTCCACTCTTTCAACGTGATCGGCGGCGGCACGGGCTGCTACGTCATAGCGTTCCATCGCGTTACTACTACCGGTCACAAGGGTCTTGATACCCTCTTGGACATCGCGAGGAATACCAATCTCCTCAAGAGCTTTTTGCTCAGCGTCTATCGTTCCTGTTTCTCTCTCTGACATATCTTTCTCCTTATACCGTAGTTACGATTATAAGGCTTAACTGTAAATACATTATGAAAAAATATTGAGAAAGAAAAGCAAGCCCGAAAAATCTTTAAGTTTTCGTTTTATGGCTGTTTTGTGGGCTATCCACGAAGCCTGTCAAGGTGTTCCAAAACATGGGTAGATGCTTTTCCAACCTGTTCAATTTCGTGGAGAGCTCCTGCCAAATCGTTGTTTTTGTACTTACGTGCGGCTTCAATGCCGTGTTTGTGAACATCAATGTGATAGGCTTCGATTTCACGAAAGGATGGGTTGGAACGGTAAGCCTCAGCTTTGTCTGAGTAGTACCATTTTCCTAGACGGCAAGTTTGGTGATTGGCTAATTCTTCAGGGTTAAGTGTAATGCGTCCGGCTACCATGCTGGCAAGCCGTTTCTTCCAAATAACATGGTCGGATTTGGCCAAATTGATTGTAAGACTTTGAAGTTCGGCTGGCGCGAAAGTGGTGATCTTTTCAACCAACTTTTTCTCGGCCATGTCCATGGCATCCAAAGTGTGATTGATATGCCCAACACTGTCTTTCGTCATTGCAGCGATGATTGATGTTCCCTGAGCAATTTCTCGTGAGGCTGTGTTTTGTTCTTGAAGAATGGTTGATACCTCAGCCATTTGGTCGGAAATGTCTGATGAATTTCTACCTATTTCATTCATGCTTACATTCGTGGCTTCAAGTTTTGTTCGCCCATCTTCCACTGCGGTAGCTACGCGCTGCATCATCGAAGAGATTGACTGGGTTACGGAGATAAGTGTTCTGACTTTTTGAGAAATTTCCTCCGCAGACTCAGCCGTTTGGTTCGCCAGAGTTTTAACCTCACCCGCCACGACAGCAAAGCCTTTCCCCGCTTCACCTGCACGGGCAGCTTCGATAGTGGCATTGAGGGCCAAAAGCTTTGTCTTCTCGGAAATAGAACTAATGATCGTTAGAATTTTATCAATTGCATTGGTGCTTGCCACCAGATCCACAACCCGTTTTTCCGTTTCTGTGACAGCTGATTCAATTTGGGCGTTTGCACTCATCAGTTCATTTGATGCTTGGCGTCCTACTGAAACATTTTGTTGCATTTCTGCGGTCCGGTCATTGACGTTCTGGACGGTATGAAGAATTGAAGCTGATGTTGATGACATCTCTTCAACGGCGGCGGCCATTCCCTGTGCTCTTGTATTGATTTCAATAGAGGCACGATTCATTTCGGCTCCCGAAATACTTGCTTCGTTGATATCAATTGAGAGAGCAACGCTGCTTTCCAAATCACTTTGGGCTGTTGATTTTATTCTTTCAAGAGAGGAAATCATGCCAGAAAATCCAGAAGATTTAGCCAGTTCTAGAGCCTGATCGTATTTATGATCTGCGGTTAAGGCCAAAATCTCGGTTGCCTTCTCTATGAGGTTTACAGGATCATTTGTAGGGCAAGGGGATGTGTTATTTGTTGGTGGTGAGGCAGGACGAAAAAAAGAGGAAAACATAATTTTTACAGGCTCCCTTCCAAGGTTCTTGTGACAAAGTATTGGACAGTCGCAAGAGTTTTGCAAGCAGGTTTCGGGGAGGGTTAGGTTATGGATAAAAAATCTTTGGTTATTTTGAGGGCTTCGGCAAGGCCAACACGGTGAATTTCTACGCCATCTGGAAAAGCGTTCATGAGGCGAGAAGGGGCTGCGCTATCAAGGATAACGAAAATCCCCCGATCTTCCTTTTGCCGGATGAGGCGGCCATAGGCTTGTTTCAGACGTAAACGGGTCAGGCGGTCATCGTAGAGGCCTTTGCCAAAGGCTTCGCGGCGGGCTTTGTGGAGCAAGGTAGAGCGAGGCCACGGCACACGGTCAAAAACGATCAAGCGCAAAGACTCCCCCGGGACATCCACACCGTCTCGAACCGCATCGGTTCCGAGCAAGCAGGAATGGGTGTCATCGCGGAACATATCTACCAAGGTTCCCGTGTCAATGCCGTCAGCGTGTTGTCCGTAGAGTGTGATTCCCTGTGCGGCGAGGGGGCCTTGGATACGGCTGTGAACAGCGCGTAGTCGTTGAATGGCGGTAAACAATCCGAGGGCTCCTCCGCCTGCGGCTTCGAAGAGAGTGCGGTAAGCTGCACCTAGTTGATCCATATCATCGCGGCTGATATCGGTTACAACAATAACTCGCGTATGTTCGGCGTAGTCAAAGGGAGATGGAATCGAAAACGCAGCGGGTGTATCGGTGAAAGAAGTTGCACCGGTAAAGATTTTGGCAGATTCCCAGCTGGCCGTACTGTCTTCGGAATCGCTTGTATCGCGCAGCGTAGCTGATGTTATCACCACACTATGCGCGTGAGGTTTAAGAGCTTGAGCAAAGGTTTTAACCGGATCAACATAGTGCCGATACAATCCAACATCGGTTGCTTGTCCATCGCTTCGTTCAATTTCCATCCAGTCCACAAACTCTGGATTTATTTCCCCATCTTCAATGTTGCTTAGCATCGCAATCCACGGGGCAAGAGATGAATTGATCCGGCGATCAAGAGAGAGAGCCACAGATTCAATTCGTTTCCGGTGGTCAGACGAGAGCGTTTCCGCTTGCGTAGAAAGTTTTTCTTTGAGCAAAGCCGAAAGTCTCACCATCGGATAGCGCAAGGCCTTGAGATCATTGCGCAGGTGAACGGCCGCTTCACCCACGCCGTCCAGCAATGGAAACACCCCAGTTTCAAGAGAGTAGGGGCCTTGACGACCTTCGGCTCTGGCCCAGACTTGTTTCAAAATCATTTCAAAAAACAGTTCGGCAGACCCTTGAATCCCGCCTTGCTTTAGACGTTTCAGCCAGTCATGGGTGGGCAGGAAACGGGCGCGGTGAAGAACATCCTCCAGCAGGCGTAAACCATCTTGATCGGCAGCAACGAGGTCTTCCAGCCGTTTAGATAACCCACGCGCACGGCTTTTTCTCCCGCCTTCTGGCCCAATTAACCAACGGCGAAGATCGTAACTTTCTTGTCCGGTCAGGTGCGCGGCAAAGGCACTGTCGGCGGCATCAAAAACATGATGGCCTTCGTCAAAAACAGTATGACGGGGAAGATCATCATCGGCGTGCGCCGCCTTAATCATCATCACCGCATGGTTGCTGATAACGAGAGGAGAGCGGGCCGCCTTGCGAATAGCCCGTTCACTGAAGCAGCGGTGGTAGTGATCGCAACCAGAGAAAATACACTCTCCCCTTCGGTCTGCCAGTCCAAGAGTTCCCGAAAAACCCAACAAGCTTGGGAGCCAACCTGAAAAATCAGGTCCGCTCAAATCGCCGTCTTCGGTTTCCATGACCCATCTGGCCATGAGTCCGGTAGAAATTGCAGGTTCTATGTGTTTAGCAAGGCCAGCCGCAGCGGCAACATCTTCAAAGTTTAAGAGGCATAGATAATTTTCACGCCCCTTTCGAATAGCCACTTTGGCAGCTCGCAAATCTGGATCAGGGAAAAGACTGCGGACTTCGTTACTGATCTGTCGTTGCAGGTTTTTGGTATAGGTTGAAATCCATACACTGCCATCATTCTTTTCGCTCCACAAAACGGCAGGTGTCAGGTAGCCAAGAGTTTTCCCAACCCCTGTCCCTGCTTCGGCCAGAACCACAACTGGATCGTCTTCGGATCCGCGTGGTTGAAACGCCTCGGTAAGACGGGTTGCGTAATTCATTTGCGCAGGGCGAACTTCTGACCTGTGCCGATGTTGCAGCGTGCTTTCTAGTTTTTCGCGGACTTCTTCGCCACTGATTCCAAAATGCGCAGGGGGCGGTGGCGGAGGTTCATCCGCCCATTCTGGAAGTTTTGCCCAGACGTTAAAAAGAGTCTTCGAAATAATCGTTTCTTTGGGGTCATAGGTTTTGCCAAGAGCTGAAAAAATCCAGCTTGTCCACCCCCACCCGCGTCCGTTTAGCCCCATGGCGGCAGCAATATCCAATAGCTTGTCAGGCTTGGGATTCTGGCGGAGGTCCTCGAGAAGCACACGGGCGGAGTCAAGCAAACTGCCAGGCATATCTTCCAGCTCTACCGGAGGGGAAAGGCCCAAAGCTTTGGCGAGGCCCGCCGGAGTGGGAACGCAAAATCTTGTCGGATGAACAAAGCTGTAGAGTTCGAGAACATCAAGAGCTTGCAGGTCATCGCATTTAAGGCGTGCGCGCATATAAGGGGCATGGCAAACAAGCAAGGGAGTGCTGGTCATTAAAAAAGCGCGGTCTTTGCCAAGAATGCGAATTTCTCCATCACCGCTGAGCAGAGCAAAATCCTTTGCACCCGCACAAAGAACCGGCGCAAAGAAAGATGGCGAGGGGAGAGAAGAAAGCGAAGGGCTGTGCATGAAGTCAGACTAGCACAATGACTTTCCAAAATCTGCTTAATTGATGTTTTTCAGATAGTTTTCCACTTTTGAAAATTCGCTAAAAATGGCGGAAAATAAGAGTTCTTTTTCTTCTTGAGGAAGGTGTCCGCATCCTTCGGCTTCGGCGCACAGAGCGTGCAGTGACATGGCCCCAAGATTGCCAGAGGAGCCCTTAAATCTATGGATGGCCTCTTGCCAATTTCTAGCATCGTCTTCTTCCTTGGCGGCTCTGATTTTATCGACCGTTTCGTAGGCACTGCTGAGGAACAGGTTGATAACCATGAGCTCTGTTTCCTTGTCCCCTTCGGTGAATTCACGAAGTCGGGTTAGGTCAACAGGGGTTGATGTGGCAAGCAGAAGTTCATCTTCTTCAGGAGGGGAAAGATCGTCGAGGGATTCTGAATTAAAATTTGACCGTTTGTTGAGCCAATGGGTAATTTTTTTTCGGAATTGTTTGAAATCTAAAGGCTTACTCATGTAATCGTCCATGCCCGCCGCAAGGCACTTTTCCCGTTCGCCCAGCATGGCATTGGCGGTCATGGCAATAATCGGGATGTGTATGTTTAGCTGCTTCTCGGTGTCGCGGATTAGCGAGGTTGTTTCGTACCCGTCTAGTTCGGGCATTTGGCAGTCCATTAAAACAACATCGTATGAATTGTTTCTAAGCAAAGAAAGAGTGTCAAATCCATTTGGAGCCGCATCAACTTGCTTAATTCCAAGGCGTTGCAGCCATTTAAGAACCAGCATTTGGTTGATGGGGTGATCTTCAACAAGAAGAATACGCGCTCCGCTGAAATCTCGATTTTCCAAGGGTGGAGCGGATTCACTAACAACATCACGCCGTGCTTCTTGCAGAGGAAGCGAGACAAAGAAGCTGGTTCCCAGATCGGGGCTGCTTGTAAAGGTAATGGTTCCGTTCATCATGGTGATGAGGTGTTTGGTAATGGCGAGGCCCAAGCCCGTTCCTCCAAATTTTCGTGATATGGATGTATCGGCTTGAGAAAATTTATCGAACAAGCGTTCCTGAAAGCCATCAGGTATGCCAATCCCAGTATCTTTTACTTCGATAACCAACATATCTTTTTTATCTTTTTTTATCCAATCAACGAAAAGGGATACTTCTCCGTCTTCAGTGAATTTCAGGGCGTTGCCGACCAAATTGAAAATAACTTGCTGGATTCGTTTTCCGTCTCCGATCAAATGGTCCGGTATGTCAAAACCTGTCCGGATAGAAAATATAAGACCTTTCTTTGATGCAGCGGGAGCGCTCAGGTCTCTGATGTTTTTTAGAATTTCGCGGGTGCTGAAGGAGTAGCTTTCTATGGCCAATTCGCCAGCTTCAATTTTGGAAAGATCCAGAATGTCGTTCAAAATTCCAAGCAGTGATGTTCCTGAAGAGTGTATAGCATCAACACATTCTCGCACATCTGTGGGTACATCCATGTGCTGAAGAATTTCGGTAAGCCCCAATATACCATTCATGGGCGTACGCAGTTCATGGCTCATATTGGCTAGGAACTCACTTTTGGCGTTGGTGGCGGCCTCAGCAGCTTGCATATCAACAATGATCTGGCGTTCGAATTTTTTGCGCCGAGTAATGTCTCTTTTGCTTATCAAGAAATATTCGTAAGAACCTGTTTTTGGGCAAGGAAGGGGGGTTAAGTTTATCTCGGCCCAGTATTCTTCCCCGTTTTTCCTATGGTCCAACAGTTCTACAATAAGGGTCGTTCGGTTGGCGATTGCCTTTTTAATTTCTGAAATAGCTTCGGCATTTATATTATCCCCGTTCGGAAGTTTAAGCGGTTTTCCCACAACATCCTCTGGCTCATATCCGGTTAGTAACGTGAAGCTATTGTTCACATAGAGGGTTTCGAAAGTTCCTGCATGTACGATTGTTAGAGAATTGCTTGTATAGATCGCGATCTGGGAGAGAAGGGATGAAACATCCATGTTTTATGCGGTTCCTTTTTCTTTTTTCCAGATGTTGTTAAATCCGGTTACGACATCCATTAAGTGCTGGCGTTTGAAAGGCTTTCCGATGAACCCACGGGCCCCGAGCGTTGCGGCGGCCAGAATATTTTCTTTCTGGCTATTGCCGCTAATCATGATGCTATAGGCCTTGGGGTCAGATTCAGAAATCTGTTTGAGAAGATTGATGCCGCTTCCGTCTGGTAAATTGATGTCCAAAAGGGTGAGGTCGGGAGCGTGGCGTTGGTAGAAAATCAAAGCCTGTCTTGCTGTTTCGGCATAGATAATTTCATATCCGCCAAGAGCAAGCCTGACCAGATGTTGGCTGAGAGTATCATCTTCAACCAGTAAGATGACGGGCCGATAGCGTTTAGATCGTAATTCCGACATTTCCGCGATTTTTCGGGGGTCAAGCCGAACATCAAATTGCACTCTTGGAAGGGGACTTGTGCTGGTTTGGGGCTGTACGAAATCAATCCCAGATGGTTCGGAAATGATCCCCTTATATTTCGGCACAATGTGTTCGGCCAGATTTATCAATTCGTTCCAGTGAATAGACAGGTCCATGATATCAAAAAATTTTCCTTGGCCGTGAAATTCAAGGCTCTTGAGGAAAGACTCAACGGTTTTTTCAATAGGCAGAAGTCTTCCTTGAAAAAAAATGAAAACAAAATTAGGGCGAAACCAAAAAATCTCACCGTCAAATTTTTTGAAGAAATCTGCCAGATTTTGATAGCAAAGGTCTTGAAAAATTTTGGAGTTCAAAGCTTCGCTATCTTGAAACTCTATGCTCATCATCCGCCACGAATAACTTGCATTCTTTATGCTATCAATGAAGAGAGAGAGCCTTAGATCGGTATTTTCGCAACTCAGTTTCATAATGCTTTTTCGCATTTCGTGAGATTGTTTCTATACCTTTTATTGTATATAAAATCCTCTTAAAATTGCGTTAGGTTATATTGCGCCGCGTCACAGTTTCTAAGCCATAGGGAAGGTTATCGTACCAAAATGGCGTGATAAAAAATATAGCTTCCATTCCATACGCCCGCATTGTCTTTTAGGCATCCCGAGGCGTGTCTGACGAGGTTAACTCCGCTGGCCCCTTCGCCGATTTCAGGGTCGCTTACGCCGACGGCATAGGTCCCGTCAAACCCAGTGGCATCATCGTCAAAATCTTCCTGCGGGGGGACGCCGCTCGGGTTGGTAATGCCAAGCAGATCATTGATGGCTAGACAAATGTCTTCCCGAAGATGAGGGAGAGAGAGCAAAAGTTCGCTGTTTCCAGCGGTACAGGGGGCAGCAGTCGTTCCTGTGCCAACTTCCAGAACGCATTGCTGGGCTGAGAAGACCCAGTGGCCGTAGTCGGTTAAGGCTGATTTGGTTGTATCAAGAACCCCCGCGTCGGGGCGGGAATAGGCGAGACCAGCTCCCCCTATATCATAGATATGGCAGCTCTTGTCGGTGGGGGATGAGGCGTTAGCATAGGCCCGCGATGAACCTCCCGTATTTTCAAAACTGATCTGATTTTCACCGCAACTATTGAGATTTTTCAGTTTCTGAACGGCCGTTTCAACAGTTTGTGCCTGTCTCATAATTTTTCCGGCGGCAATACGGGCTTCTTCGCTTCCCAGATTGCCACTGGTTTTTGAGGAAGTCCTCGTCAACGTCATGGTCAGGGCGGCCAGCAGGACAATCACTACCAGAATGAGAACCAATGCGTTTCCCGCCTGTTTGGAATGAAGTATGCCTTGATTTTTCATCGGTTTTCAGCCAGTGTGAGGTGTTTCAGAAACTCCATTATATCACGCGAAGGCGACGATGACACAGAAAACTGCAGCTCTCCCCGTATCGGCTCCCTCTCCTCAGGATGACAATATCCTGAAGCAAGCTAAACTGAGAAAGCTGGCGGCTTTGGAAGAGGCTGGGGGAGATCCTTTCCCACATAAGTTTCCTCGTACTCACAAGGCTGGCGAGCTTCAAGACAAATACGAAGATTTGGTGGCCGGAACCGAAACCGAGGACAAAGTCCATATCGCGGGCCGTGTTATGGCCATGCGCAATAACGGAATGTTTATCGATTTGCATGATGCCAGCGGAAAAATTCAAGTTTTCTGTCATAAGGACAGTACCCCTGAGGATCAGATGGCTAAGCTTCAATTTGTCGATATAGGCGACATTATTGGAGTGATGGGGACTATTCGCCGGACCCCAAGGGGAGAGCTTTCGGTGCGGGCTTTAGAGCTGACGATGTTGACCAAGTCGTTTCTGCCTTTGCCAGAGAAATATCATGGCCTGAGCGATGTCGAGCAACGCTATCGCCAGCGGTATCTGGATTTAATCATGAATGAATCCAGCCGTCATGTTTTGCGCACGCGCTCCAAAATTGTCTCGTCCATTCGTCAATTCATGGACAATATGGGGGCCATCGAAGTCGAAACGCCTATGTTGCACCCTATTCTTGGTGGAGCTTCGGCTAAACCCTTCATGACCCATCACAACGCTCTTGATGCCACGTTCTATTTAAGGGTTGCGCCGGAACTTTATCTCAAAAAACTGATTGTCGGGGGCTTTGCCGATGCGGTGTACGAGATTGGCCGGAACTTTCGCAACGAGGGACTCTCAGTCAAGCACAATCCCGAATATACAGCGATTGAGGGCTATCATGCCTATATGGATTATTTCGACATTATGAACCTGATTGAGGACATGATCCGCTTTGTGGTCTTGGCCGTTCATGGAACAACACAGGTTCAATATGGCGATCAGATCATTGATTTTGGGCCGCCGTGGGCGCGTAAAAGCATGGTTGATCTGGTCAAAGAAGAAACCGGCGTTGATTTCCTGAAATTCGATACGGCGGAAGAAGCCCGTGAGGCTGCTTTGGGGATCGGAATTAAGGTTGATCCGAAATCCAAATGGGGGCAGGTGGTTGAGGCCATTTTCGGTGAAAAAGTTGAACACAAATTGATTCAGCCAATTCACGTCATGGATCATCCATTGGATATTTCGCCGCTTTCAAAAACTCACCGTGACAATCCACGGTTGGTTGAGCGGTTTGAAAGCTATGTGAATGGGTGGGAAATTTCTAACGCCTTTACCGAATTGAATGATCCTCGTGTTCAGTATGAACGGTTCATGGAACAAGTCGGTCAGCGCGAATCTGGAGACGAAGAAGCCCAAATGCTGGATGAAGACTTTATTACGGCTCTGGAATACGGACTTCCTCCAACCGGAGGCTGGGGCGTTGGCGTGGATCGTCTGGTGATGATCCTGACCGATAGTCCCAATATTCGGGATGTTATCTGTTTCCCCACGCTCAAGCCGCTTGATAAGTAACAACGTACCTAATAAAAAACCCGACGCTCAGGTCGGGTTTTTCGTGAGATCGTAGGATGTCTTAGGCCGATTTATCGACAAGTGGATAGAAATCCCGCTCTTCCACGTCAATACGCTTTTTCAGGGCATCAAAGACACCTTTGGTTTCAGTGATGAAGGTCCTTTGGTCGGCAGAGATTTTGGCGGAAGTCCCCCATTTTTGACCATAGGTCACAACGGCTTGAGCCAAACCAGACATTTCTGTCTTCAGTTTGATGGACATTTTGCGCAGGTCTTCATTCGAGCTGGCTTCGGCTTTGGGGTAAAGGTTCTTGTCTTCCATCGCGAGGTGGATGGTGAGCTTGCCAATCAGGGCCGAAAGATGGGTCCGCACGGCATCGGGGTTTTTGACGGTATCACCCGAAAATTCTGCGGCAATCTTTCCTGCAACTTCAAGGGCTTCGCGGTGCTGAGTTTTGAAGGAATCGGTAAACATTGCTATATGCCTTTGCTAAAAGAGGGTCGTTATTTTGTGCCTTCATTATAGGCCAAAAGGTTAAATAGGCGTTACTTTCTCCCTGTGTCAGCTTGTCGCACAACCGCTAGAATGGGGTAATTTGACAAAAAAGTTTGCAATTGTGAGGGGGGAGGATTACGGTTTGCTTGGCTGATTTTTATATATACATAATCCAGTTAAAAAAAGGGGGCGTGTTTTATGAGTCACTGTAACAAAGAGTCGATTGCGGAAATTCTCCAGCATATCAACCCTGAACTATTTCAAAAGTTTTGATACGCGCAAAGAAAGTTACCACCCGGGCCTGATGTGCGTGGCGTGTGCCGATCCGCGTCTGGTCCCTAGCCAGCTTTTTTCTTTTCCTCCCGGGGAGGAGTTCGTTCGTAAACCAATTGGGGGTTTTTTACCTTGTCACCTCGCAGAAGAATTGGGGCTGAATGCGTGGTTTTCCCTGACCGCAGGGATTAAAAAAATTAACAAGATTATTATTGTGGCGCATTCGGACTGTGCGGCGGGCAATGCGGCCCTGAAATATCCAACGGTTGAAGCCATTCCAGACGATCATCCTGAGCTACGTAATATCCGCGCCATTCAAAATTACTTGTTTATGGTTGGCGAAGATTTGGCTGGTCTTGCCGAAAAATGTTGGCAAGAAGCGCGGCGTGATGAAGCCATTGCAACCGATCTGATGACCAAGGCTCTTGCTGTTAAGACACTGCATAACCTGATGAACTATAAGGTCTATGATAACCGTACGAAGACAGTAGCTGAGGCGATTGTTGATGAGAATGTTGATGTTTCGTTGATTTATGTTGATCTTGGAGAAACGGCCTCCAGCGGTCAGGTTCTCCGCAAGCCTGGCATTGAGTATTACGATGTTCTAGATGGAGCTTTCAAAGCTCTTGATCCGAGCCATGTTTCGGAGCACGCAAGCTTGCATGATGATTTGTGCAACTTGGCCCATGAACATCAAACCTGTCACCACGTCAATGAAGGCCACAAAAAAGTGGTCGGTGAAAAATAATTTAAGTCAATTCGGACAAACTGCGTAACACTAAAGGGTGAGTAAAAATGAGTAACGGAAATAACGTCCATGCAGCGGCGAACGGAAGAAATATTTGGGTTCCAGACCCGTGTCTTACTCTTGCTGAAAACCATGAAAATATTCTACTCAGACCTGATCTGGATCGTTATATTCTGTCTTTGAACGCGATAACTGCTCTTCCTCAGCTCCTGGTCGTTACTTGTACGGATTTCCGTGTCGGGGTGAGTAACCTCGAACGGCTTGCAGCTGGACAAGCATTTATTCAAAAACCTGCTGGCGGGTTCATTATCCAGAACATTGAGGATGACCTTAGTCTTTCTGCAGCTTTTTCTGTGGTGTGCGGCCTCAAAAAGGTTGTGCATATTATTCAGATGACTCACTCCGATTGTGCGGCGGCCAAAATTGCTCAAAAATTTCCTGAAGTGGGAATGATCGGGGATGATGTTCCCAATGCGGCGGATCTTCGTGTTATTCAAAGCTATGTCTTAAGGGTATCGAATGATATTCCCGTGTTGTCTGATCGTTTTGCTCGAATGGCAACACAAGGTGCGGCCCTTCCACCCGAAGATATGATGGCTATACAACTGGGTCTGCGCAGCGTTGAGAACTTGAAGAAAATGTACCTTTATGACGGGAAGGCCACGACTGTTGCGGAGAAAATTGCACGTGGTGAGGTTTGCCTGACACAATTGCATCTTGATTTTGGTAAAAAAGATGAGCGTGGGGAGTACGTCCGGCTTCCTGCCCTATATAGATATGACCCTAAAACAAATAGATATTCTGTTTTGAAACAGTACACAAAACCGGAAGCTCAATTGGTTGTTCCAGAGGGACATTGCGATTGTTGTCCTGCTTAAGTGTCCATCCATAAAGTTTCCACCTATGGACTGCAAATGGTGGTTTCCTGCGCTTCCGTTGCTCAAGTACCTTGATGTACGTTCCGCTACGGTTCTCGGAAATCCACCATTTTCGTCACATATCTGGAACTTTCTGGATGGACACTTAGAGGGATTTGTTTTTCAAGAAATCATTCGTTGATTCACGAAACTTTTTCGATCCCATCGCCTTGTTCTTTTGGGGCGTGTTTGGCGAGGATGCGCTGCAAAGAGCGGCGGTGCATTCCAAGGCGACGGGCTGTTTCCGAGACGTTGCGTCCGCACATTTCGTAAACGCGCAAAATATGTTCCCACCTTACGCGGTCGGGCGTCATGGGGTCTTCTGGAGGAAGGGGAATGGTTGCGCCATCGCTTTGCAACAGGGCGCGTTCAATCATATCGGCATCAGCCGGTTTGGCGAGGTAGTCAATCGCGCCGGATTTAACAGCGGCTACGGCTGTTGCGATGTTGCCGTAGGCTGTGACCATGATAATTCGGCAGTCATGGACAATTTTTCGCAATTGTTCGACAACTTCAAGCCCGCTGCCGTCCGCAAGGCGTAAATCAACCACGGCAAATTCAGGCTCAAAGCTACGGGCTAGAGAAATTCCGTCCTTAACGGTAAAGGCTGTTCGTACTTCGTAACCGCGACGCTCCATAGCCTTGGCAAGGCAGGTACACATGACTTCGTCATCGTCAATGATGATAAGGTGGCCTTTGAGGCTTACGGTGGTTTCTTCGGTCATGGGGTTTTCTTTACCAAGTTATGGGGCCAAAGTAAAAAGCAAATTTCCCTGTCCATCAAGAGGCCATTCGATGGTGACAAGGGCTCCGCCCGAGAGCTTGTTGTCGTAGGACAATGTGGCTCCCGTGTCTTCCAGAAGAGTTTGAGCGATAAATACCCCCAGCCCCATGTTTTTACCGCTTTCAAGGCGCGTGGAAATATAAGGCTCTCCCAAACGTGAGAGAATCTGGGGCGCAAAGCCAGCTCCATCGTCGTGAATAACGATGCGAAGAGACGAAGATTCGTCACGGATTAAGCGAATGGTGACGGTTGTTTTGGCAAATTGGATAGCGTTTTGCACATAGACCCCAAGGCCGTGGAGGAGTTCGGGAGATTGCGGCACGAGAGGGAGAGGGGCGGGGGGTGTGGCATCTGATTGCACCAAAATTTGTAGTTTAATTTGGGGGCGTTCCTGCGAGAAGTTATCACCGATATTTTTCAACAATTGGTCAATTGGAAGAGGTGTTGCCATATAAGTTGGGTCTTGACGCAAAGAGTCGCCAAAGCTTCTGAGAATGGAACGACACCGCTCGGTCTGGCTGAGCAAGAGAGCTACATCTCCCGCGTGGGGGTGGTTCGGGCCGAATGCGTGTTCGAGTTCTTTGGCAATAATAGCGATAGTTCCGAGCGGACTGCCCAGCTCATGCGCGGCGGCGGCGGCTTGTGCCCCAAGGGCTTGTAACTGTTGCTGGCGTAAGAGAGTGGTCTTTGCGGCATAAGAGGCTTTCTGCATGGCTCTGTTTTCAACAGAGATTTTCCATGCGTAAAACGATGCGAAAACCAAGGCAACCCCAAGAGCAACGCTTTGTCCTATCTGTTGAAGGTTCGGGCTGTTTTTTAATATGCTCGGCCAGTCGAGCGGAAGCGAAAACTGAGACAGAAAAAGTGTGGCAGCCAGAGCCAACAATACCAGAAAAATAGTGTGGGCTTTGGGAAGAAGTGTTGCCCCGATGAAAGTTGGAGCCAGCAAAAGGACATAAAATGGATTCCCCATACCCCCCGTCAGAAACAGCATGGTTGTGAGTTGCAAAAGATCAAAAGAGAGGTAAGACGTGGCTCTGCGCGGGGGCAGGCTGCGGTGTTTATCACGAATGACTGCGTAGTTGTTGATGAGTCCGGAAAGCGTAATGCAGGTCATACAAGCGAGGATTGGCAAGTCAATGGCCAAGGCATAGTAAGCCACCAACGTTGCAACACTTTGCCCAAGAAGGGCAATCCATCGCGCCGTGATGAGACTTTGCCCGCGAATTTGAAATTCGTTTTTGGTGGTGAGAATGTGATCCGTAAGCTGATCGGTCATGGTACCAATTTTCTTCCCTGTCCATGCAACAAGACAAGTTCATTGCGCAGTCCAGAAATATGATAGGCCGATTCGATTCCTGTTTCCTCAGGTAACGGGAAATCGGTTTGAAGAATCACGGGAAGTGGGATGGAAAGATTGGCCAGTTTATCAGACGGAACACCGCATAGGGCGCAATGTGCGGCAAGAGATTCATTTTCATGAGCCATGACGAGTAAGGCGGCCAGTCCTGATATTCCTTCGAGAAGCACAGGAATTCTGGCCATATGGGCGGCAAGAATCACCCCGCAAAGTGCAGCGATTTCTTTGCCACCAATTGCCCCAAGCGCGTTCAATCCTTTTTGGTCGTGATTGGCTTTGATGAGACCGGCTATCGTCAGATTTTCTACGGAATTTCTGTTGCCTGTATGGGCGGAGCAAATGGCTTCTGCACTTTCTGGGCTGCCTGCGCCGAATCCGCTTGCAGCGAGCAGATCTATTTCGGGTTCAACTGCCATCATACCATAGGCCATTGCGCGGATCAGATCGTTTGGAGGTAAGGCTTCTTCTCCCTTAAGCGGATTCCTTGAAGGGTGGCTGGTGTCCATTTCGTAGAGTCTGAAATCCGTATTGCCAATTTCGACCATGTGATTGAGCCGAGCGGACCCGCTCGCACATTGATGGACATAAGAATCAACTTCGGTTTGCGAATGAGTGTTCGCCAAGCCGTGGTGGGAAACAAAAAGAGAGAGCCTAGGGTGAATGATTTCTCCCTTATCTCCCCGAGAACTCTGCCATATCTGGATTAACCATTCCGGAGCGGTTTTTGCTTGTTTTCCAGAACAAAAAGGAGTTTGGCTACCAATAAGGGCATAAATTTCCTCAAGTTCGGGGAGGGGGGGCGCGGAGAGAGAGCTCATGGCAAGGGCCTTTGTGGTTATTTTTCAAAAATACTTGACGGGAAGGGGTATCGTGCTTTATGGTCCGCCAAGTTTTGAGATAGACAAACAGTCAGAAAATGCAAGGATTTTTGCTATGAGCCGCAAGTGCCAAATTACCGGAAAAAAATTGATGTTTGGGAATAATGTTTCCCACGCGAACAACAGAACCCTTCGTCGGTTCCTTCCTAATGTTCATGATACCAGCTTGTACAGCGAAGTTTTGAACCGTATGATTTCAGTGCGGGTTTCGGCTTCTGGTTTGCGGACCTTGGATCACAAAGGCGGTCTGGATCAATTTTTGTTGTCCACACCCGTTTCGAAGCTGGACCCTGAGTTGGTCGCTTTGAAAGCCGCTGTTGAAAAACGGATGTCCGCCAAGTCGGCTTAGTTTCTTAAGTTGAGGTGTTGAACGAATGGGTGGATCGTCTTTAACGGATACATCCCCTCCTTCGTCTGCGCTCTTTAGTCAGCACAGTATAGAATATCCGAATTTCGGCTTTGAAATTCTTAGCCGAGATCCTTCTTCTTATGCTCGTTTGGGGCGGCTGCAAACGCCTCACGGAACGATTGAAACTCCCAATTTTATTTTTGTCGGAACCAAGGCCGCTATCAAGAACCTGCATCCG
This sequence comes from Alphaproteobacteria bacterium, assembly GCA_018063145.1. Taxonomy (GTDB): domain Bacteria; phylum Pseudomonadota; class Alphaproteobacteria; order Micavibrionales; family Micavibrionaceae; genus UBA1573. The sequence continues at coordinate 2,152 of JAGOQV010000019.1, read as the reverse complement.
TATCAAATGCGCGAAGCCGGAGCTGATATGATTCTGGCCAACACTTATCATCTCACCATCCAGCCCGGGCCTGATCTTGTTCAGAAAATGGGAGGCCTTCATAAGTTCATGGGTTGGGATGGGCCAATGTTGACTGATAGTGGTGGGTTCCAGATTTTCTCACTCGGAACAGGAACCGGAGCGGATGAAATTAAAGGTCGCGGAAGATCAGGCAGTTCTTCGTTGTTGAAAATTGATGAAGAAAAAGGCGCGATATTCCGCTCTTATAAAGACGGAAGTTTATGCTCTCTCAATCCTGAAATTTCGATGGAAATTCAGCGCAAGCTCGGAGCGGATTTGATTGTTCAGATGGATGAATGCACTCCCCACAGTGCGGATCGGGACTATACCGCAAAGTCCATGCAAATGAGTCACCGCTGGGGGGATCGTTCCCTGAAAGCCTTTGAACGTACCCATGATGGGTCACAAGGGCTTTATGGCGTGGTGCAAGGCGGGATTTATCGGGACTTGCGCGAAGAAAGCTCGGACTACACGGCTTCACGTCCTTTCTTTGGAACTGCGGTCGGTGGATGCCTTGGCGGAACGAAAGTTCATTTTTATGAAATTTTATCTTGGCTTCCCACGTGTTTACATCCTGAGCGGCCTATTCATTTGCTGGGGATCGGCAAGATCGAAGATATTTTTGAAGGCGTCAGAATGGGAATGGATACGTTTGATTGCGTAACCCCCACACGGGAAGCTCGCCACGGGCGGGCCTTGATGAAGGGCGTTCCTAACGGGTATATCAATCTTCGCAACGCCAAGTATAAGGATGACCCTACGCCTTTGGATGAAAGCCTTGGGCTTGCATCTTCGGCGTTGTATTCCAAGGCCTATATTCAACATTTGCTCAAGGCCGGAGAAATGTTGGCTTTCCAGATTGTCAGTCAACATAATATTGCGGTGATCGCCCGCTTGATGCGGGAGATCCGGCAGGCTTTGCGAACCAACACCCTAGATCAGCTGCGCAAAGAATGGCTGCCGGAATAGAGCATATCGCTCTAAAATTCGTTAATTAACGATGCCCCTAGCCTTTTCCTCTTAACGGAAAGAAAATACTCGGTTATAGTGCCTCCTATGAGCCAAGTTATAGAATCCAACAAATATACAACAGTGATCGGCGATTATTCGGCGTGGTTCGCGCAGGTCGTTCGCGAGTCGTTTTATCGTGATTCCAAGATGAACCAAGAGAAGGTTCTCTTCCCCGAGCCGTTGTTTGCATTGTTGGGGATTGACGAGGGAGATGTTAGTCCGGCAATTGCCCAGATGCAGCGTATTCAAGATGACTTGCACAAAGCGGCTGAGGCTATTCTAGTGGGGACTCGTCTGCCGGACATTTATGATTTTGACAATTTCTTGCAATCCTACGAAGGATTTATGGGACGGTTGCAGCGTCTTGAAATTGATAGTCTTTTGTTTGATTTCGGGATGGACCGCACAACGGGCTTGCGCAGTGCCTCCGTTATGATTGCGGACCTTGAACGGGAGTTGGATCGGCGGGCTCGTCGGGGCCAGCCGTTTAGTGTGGTGGTTGCTCGTCTTGATACGTGGTCTGAGGAAAACTACGAGGAGAGAGTCAAGTTGGCTTCTGCGGCCATTCGGGATTGTATGCGCAGCTTTGATGATGCCTATGTCAGTGGAGAAGGGGAGTTTATCGTCTCCTTGAAACACGCAGATGCAAGCGGGGGCATACGGTTTGTGGACCGCCTGCAGGAGTTTTTACAAAAATCGCGGACCGATTTCTCTATGTCGTTTTGTGTCGCGGAGCCGTTGCCCGGGGATAACATTACTGACCTTGTTGAAAACGTTCGGGGCGATCTGCAGCAAACGATTGTCCGTGGGGGAGGGGTAACCAAGCAATACGAAGACTTGAGCCCTCTGCAGCGGTTTTTGAGTACCATTACGAAATAAAGACAATAGTCTTATTGAAACTTATAATAAGAAGGTGTGGCTGTGCAAAAAAGTGTGGAATTTCCAACGTTAACTATCGTTGACCATCCGTTGGTTCAACACAAACTGACTCTGTTGCGGGATAAGTCCTGCTCTTTCGGGAAGTTTCGTAAATTAGTGCAGGAGATTTCCCTGTATTTGGGCTATGCGGTGACGGAAAACC
>JAGOQV010000080.1 GCA_018063145.1 Alphaproteobacteria bacterium | reverse complement strand
TCCCCCCGTTGGTGATGGTAAAGGTTCCCCCTGTCATTTCCTCCAGAGATATTTTTCCATCCCGCGCTTTTGTTCCTAGCAGCGTAATTTCTTTTTCAATCTGGGCCATGGATTTCGTATCGCAATCGCGCACGACTGGAACCACCAAACCGTTTGGCGTACTCACTGCCACGGAAATATCATAGTAGTTTTTATAAATAATATCATCGCCATTGATTTCGGCATTAACCGCAGGAATCTCTTTAAGAGCGTTGACCGCTGCCTTAACAAAGAACGACATGAACCCGAGTTTGGTTCCGTGTTTCTTTTCAAAGACATCCTTATAGGTGTTCCGCAAGTCCATGACGGCTCCCATATCCACTTCGTTGAAAGTGGTCAGCATGGCTGCCGTGTTCTGCGCTTCTTTGAGCCGCTGCGCGATTTTCTGGCGCAGACGAGTCATTTTAACTCGCTCTTCCCGAGGTCCAACCACACGCGGAGCAGCCTCCACAATTGGAGAAACCGACGCCGCCCGAGGCGTGTCAAGATGAACAATAACATCGCCTTTGGTCACACGACCATCTTTGCCAGACCCAGCAATCTCGGCTGGGTTCACTTTATGATCGTCAACCATTTTTCGTACAGCCGGAGAAAGTTTTTCCTCTGTCACAGAGGCAAGCGCAACAACAGGTGTCGGCGCGGGAGCGGAGACAAGAGCAGCAGGCGCAGATGGTGCAACCGCCCCGCCGCTATTGGCAATCTCACCCAGCAAAGCTCCAACCTTCACCGCACTTCCTGCGGGAGCGATAATTTTTACGATCATTCCTGCAGCGGGCGCATTAACCTCCAGCGTGACCTTATCCGTTTCAAGCTCGACAATGGGTTCGTCCGCTTTGACGGCCTCCCCTTCTTTCTTCAGCCATTTGGCAACCGTGGCTTCGGAAACGGATTCGCCTAAAGTAGGAACTACGATCTGGGACATTCTTTTTGATCCTGATGGGTTGAATTGCAACAGGAGAAAGATTCACCTTTCCTTGAATAAGGTCAAGGCCTTACGCGCATTTCTTTGAGAAAAACAATCTTTCTTCTGAAAAATGTCCGAAGTAATTCCCGTCAGATAACGAAATTGCCGCTTGCGCAAAAGACTTGGTGCATTAAATTTGACCATGATGTGAGGGCTTCAATCCGATTTCCTTGCGAATCCACCGACTTTTGCAACAGGTCTAATTTATGACACATCGACCATCTAATAAAGTTTCATCCCCTAAAAAAAGTGCACAGGATGAGTGGTTTTGGGAAGGCAACGTGCAAAAAAAACTGGCAAACCATTTGAGGAAGAATGGTTGGGAGTTAGTAAGCGTTGCAAACACAGCATCTAGACAGCAAGGCATCGATATTCATGCCGAGAAAAAGAAAGAGGGAAAAACTTTACTGATAGAAGTAAAAGGATACCCATCAGAAATGTACAATGACCCAAAGCGATCAGGTGAAAAAAAGAAAACACCTCCCACACTTCAAGCCGGTCATTGGTACTCACATGCAATTCTAAAAAGCATGAGGTTGCGAACCGAAGATCCAGAGGCACAAATTGTTATCGGTCTTCCCGATTTCAAACGTTACAGAGACCTTTTCACGGAAACGGAAAGCTCCCTAAAGAAGCTCAAATTTCAAGTCTGGTGGGTTAAAAAAAGGAAAATAGAGAAATGGCCAACGTCTGACGCCCCCGCGCAGCAATGACCTATTGCAAACGTCCGTCATCGCCCGAATTTGGCGTAAGACAAATTCTAGGGCGATCCAGAAAAGAAGGATGGATGGCCTTAGAATGCCAAGAGGCATTCAGGCCATGACGAAGTGGAAAGGGGGAAGAAAGAAAAACCCGTCACTCCGGCGCAGGCATGATTCCAGACCCCGTCAAAGAATCTAAACTACAGAGATTGATCTGCTGCCCTATACCAGAGCCGGATGTCTCATCGCAGATGGATCAACCTTGTTGGCTTTTCTGGCAATCTCGGCAAGATCAACGCGGCAGCGTCTTTCTGGCTCTAACAAAGGAACATCCAGATACCACCTTTTACAATCTTTGCCTTTGTAAAGCCTAGGACTTTCCGCCAGAACCAGATACTCTTCTCCAACTTGCAATGAGTGAAGAGCGTTTCCCTTTACTTGCAAAAAGGGCTGAACCATACAAACTCTTTTTTCTGCTGCAATATAGGCAGAGAAGCGAGGCAGCGTATATCGTTGTCGATCCCCTCCTTTCGAATCGCTCATCAACTTCGGCTCGTCTTCGATTTTGATGTGGAAGAGCGCGGGAATTCCGGTCCCATTTCTCCTGCCCTCAAGTTTTTGTGCAATTTTAGCCCAACGTGGATTTCTTCCATCTCTGTTGTCGTTGGCCGGACAGCGTACAAAAAATTCTGACCAAAGGATTTGGAGATCATGATAAACAATAATGCTGCCTTGGACTCGGTCAGTCTGCGCTGAACGCATTAAATGAATAAAATCTTCAGGCTTTTTGGCTGAGAAAACCTCTCTGCCTTGTAAATCGTCTTCACCTATGGCGGCTTGGTGAAAGTCTCTTTTTAATTTTCCCAAATTAAGATGAATTTTGAACCCTTTAGAGAAATCAATATCCTGTTGACCCCCATCACTTTCCCCCGAAGGTAACAAAGATAGACAATCAGGAGAATGGCGATCCAACTCATTACTTCTGAAATGGGGCAGGGCTCCGCGCTGATTATCCCCCTGCTTCGTTGGAGACCCCGCGCAATAATGAAGCGCGGCCTCTAGGCAATGCGGACAAACAAGACGGCCCTTGTCTCTGCTCGCATCGTAAACAAGATAATCTATATTCGCGGCATGACGAAAGGCAACAACCAAGCATTGCAAATCTGTTTGCAGCGCATAAGGGTTCTTTAATCCGGTATTGCCAGCCATCTTTTTTCCTGTTGTGTTATGTGTACACGACTTCCCATAACCGTTCAATGTTTTTTGATAGTTTTTTGTTTTCCAGAATATAATTAAAAACCGCTTTGCTTTTTGTCCTTAAAGGACTATAGAAGATACAAATTTCAACCCGTTAGACTGACAAATATGGCAAAAGAAGACCTCATCGAATTCAAAGGCGTTGTTTCTGAAATCCTCCCCAACGCAATGTTTCGCGTTAAGCTGGAGAATGACCACGAAATTCTGGCCCACACCGCAGGGAAAATGCGCAAAAACCGCATCCGTGTCTTGCAAGGGGATACGGTCATTGTTGAAATGACTCCTTACGATCTGACCAAAGGCCGGATCATCTTCCGTGAAAAATAAACCGCTCATCCTTGCCTCCAGCTCGCCACGGCGGCTTGACTTGCTCAAACAGGCAGGGATCATTCCGGACCAGATTCTTCCTGCCAATCTTGACGAAACCCCTCTCAAGAACGAAAAGCCGAGAGCTCTTGCTTTGCGCCTGTCTGTGGCCAAGGCTTCTGCTATTCCACCAAGCCCGTCTTCTTTTGTTTTGGCGGCGGATACTGTTGTTGGCTGCGGCCTCCGCATTTTGCCGAAAACAGAAACAGAAGAAGAAGCGCGGGCTTGCCTTGCCCTCCTCTCTGGTCGGCGCCACCGTGTCTATGGCGGGATTGCCATCCGCACGCCCGAAGGAAAAATGCTCTCCCGCGTGACGATGGCCGTTGTGGAAATGAAACGCCTCTCAACTGCGGAAATTAACGCCTATATTGCAAGCGGGGAATGGCAAGGTAAAGCCGGAGGTTACGCCATTCAAGGGCTCGCGGCGACCTTTATCCCCTCGATCCGTGGGACATATTCGGGTGTGGTAGGATTATCTGTTTATGATACAATCCAGATGTTAACCGGTTCCGGTTTTTTCATTTCCGAAAGCTGATCGCCTTGGACATTGTCATTGAAGAACAAGATGGAAGTTTGTGGGTCGCCGCGACGGAGCGGCGGCGCATTGAAAGTTTAGAAGTTGACCCCCCTCATGAGCTGGTCCGCTGGGGGTCCATCTATTGGGCAAAGATTGACCGCATAGACACCAAACTTGACGCCGCCTTTCTCGACCTTGACGGAGACACTACGGGAATTTTGTTTAACCGCGATGTTCGGTTCCACGACAAGGACGGCAAACTGCAAAAAGGCGGCCAGCAACCTATTGGCAAGCTGCTCAAATCTGGAAGCTATATTCTGGTTCAGGCCAAACAAGGTTATCTTGATCCAGAGTTCGAAGATAACCGCCCACTGGAAGACAAAGCTCCAGTAGTAAGTATGGATGTGGCCATTCAGGGCCGCCACCTTATCTTTACTCCGCTGGATGACAGCAACCGCATTTCATCCCGCCTTCGGGACAAGAAACTCCGCAAGCAACTTGAAGAGATGATGGTCAATTTGACGGATGTTCATGGCTGCATTTTGCGGGCTTCGGCGGCCAACACCCAAAGCGATATTCTCATGCGTGAGGCAAAAATTCTCAAAGCCGTCTGGGAAGGATTGTCCGAACACGCAACAGGTCAGGAAAGTCTCTTGATTATGGAGGGGCCAGATGCTCTGCAGCGCACGCTCAGTGACAATTCGGCAAGGCCTATCCGCCGGATTGAAGTTGTCACGATGGACCACTTTCAAACTGCCGAAGATTGGTGCGAATTATTTGCTCCTGACCTTGTTCCTAAAATCCGTCCGGTTGAACTAAAAGATGCGTCCAAAGATCTCGCTTTGCTTGATTATTACGACCTCATGAAACCGATTGAGGAATTGTTACAGCCCTACGCAATCTTGACTGGCGGGGGGAATGTCCTCATTCAGGGAACTGCGGCCTTGACCGCCATTGACGTGAACCGTGGCGCAGACAAAAACAGCAACTTGACCATTAATCTGGATGCCGCGACCGAGATTGCCCGCCAGATCCGCGTTCGCAATCTGGGCGGAATCATTATGGTTGATTTTATTAACCTCAAGGACGAGAAAGAGCGCAAACAGCTTCTGGAACACGTTGAAAAACTGACCGGAGAGGACCCCTGCACCGTCCAGATTCACGGATTTACCGCCCTCGGCCTGCTGGAAATCTCTCGGCAACGCCGCACCCCTACGCTTTTTGAACGAGTTGGCTATTTGTTCGAGGGATAAGAACGGTTTTTAGTCTGGAATTTTTCATCTAGACAGGGGGCTTCTCTTCTTTTATAACCCCCTAGCTAGCAAACGAGTGCCCAAGTAGCTCAGCTGGTAGAGCAAGCGACTGAAAATCGCTGTGTCGGTGGTTCAAACCCGCCCTTGGGCACCATTTTCCCCGTCCCTCCTTTTACGCATAACTCAAGGTCCGAGATGGACTGTTATCCTGCTGCGTCACGTCGGGATAGACAATGTCTCGTGGAACACCTGCCCTTATCGCAAGCTCTTCCAAACAAATTTTGGCTCGGCAGGTCCGCACATCAATCTTGCACTCATCGGGAAGATTCAAACACGCTCTCACAAAATCAGGGGCCAAGGACGGATACCGTATCTCCAGTCTGAACCGATCTGCAAGCATATCTGACACTGCCAAAGCTCTAGGCAAAGAAACAGCCATATCTGTCAACGCCACTGCCTGCGCAAAATTATGTGTCAGACGGAATTTCTCTTCGACAAGCCACCGAAGACTAGGACGATCATGCCCTCTTCTTATCAAGTTATAATAGGTCGTGGCAGGAAGTTCTTCACCACGAGCCGCTGCCGACAAGGCCCGTATCCGCGAACCGGAAGACAGAGGCCCCGCCATCTGGGACATAAAATACATATGCCGAGGATGCCCTAATAACAGTTCATCAACACCGAGCCCGCTGACCATTCCCCTAACTCCTTGAGAGGCGGCACAATGATAAGCCCAATACTCGGGAAGAGTATCGACCTTCAAAGGACCATCTGGACCGATAATCGGCGACAAGGGTTTTGTAGTTAGTTGAGCATCCTCAGGACCAATCTCCTTGAAACCTACCCCGATCAAATCTGCCATTGCTTGCGCGTTTCTCACGCTACGCTCCAGCCCGGGGACCGGACAAGCAAGAATAAGATCTGGACACATCTTCATGCTCAGCAACGCCGAGTCAATATCCCCTCCCCAAAGCAGCGCAAAAGGCCGAGGAGGCATTCTTGCAAGCATTGACCGGTTGAGAGACTCTTCTAATTTTTTTAGGGGATCTTCGAGATGCAGCCCCCCCTCATCTTCTCCTTCTGGCCACAAACTCATCATTCTAGGGAACCCAGAGGAGACGTTATATTCCAACAGCTTCCCAGGCTCAATTTTAAGAACCCCATCAAAAACTGTCTTATGCCCGATAGCAAAATCGGCGTTCTTGTCTAATCTATGGACAGCACCAAGCTCCCGCAGGTCAGAGGCGAAATAAAGCCCATCGGGCCGATACGCAATATACAAAGATTTTTCCCCCAAGGGATCGCAAAGAAGATGAAGTTTTCTTGTCTGCTCATCATAAAAAGCGAGGGAAAAAGACCCTTCAAGCTCCCTCAGGAATTTAGCTCCACCTTGCGAGAATCCGTTGAGAAGAAACTCTCCGGTATCTTTCCCCCCTCCCCAACGATACGCCACATCTCTTTCGTTGAAAATTTCTCCACTGTATACAAGGTGAGTGGTTCCATCTTCAGAGCAAACAACCCCTCCCCCTTGTGTTGTCCCCATTGAAAACAAACCATTCTGATCCGTGACAG
>JAGOQV010000018.1:20603-26768 GCA_018063145.1 Alphaproteobacteria bacterium | reverse complement strand
CGCCCCTGATGGCTATCGCTATGAGGACCGTGGATATTCGCACAGCTCTTTCTTAACGGAAGTACTATCCTTTCACAGCAGAAGCGGACCCATGCAAGTTGTCGTCAAGGAGAGCCGTGCTATCCCCCTTCCCAAACCTACCGATTTTTACGGAGAAACAGTCTTTATCGGCTGGGTTGTTGAGGAGAGTAAATAATGACTCTCTCAAAACAGGAAGCATTGTCGCAAATTGCGGCCCTTATCTCTGAAGCAGGGTTGAGTGAGTCCGAACTCGCCTCTCTCCTCCCAAAACCTACTCCAACAATAAGCACAGAAGAGGATTCTTCCTCACTGTTGCAACGGGTCATGATTTATATTGGTGGGCTTTTTATTTTTACAGGTATTTGCGTTTATATCGGTATTGTTTGGGAAGACCTGCCGCCTCTGGCTCATGTAATCGTGACTTTTGGAACGGGGCTTGTTGCGTTTTTCCTTGGCCTTATTTCTTTGGAAGAGCCACGCTATAGCAAAGCCTCGACTCCATTGTTCCTCATTGCGGCCTTTTTGCAACCTGTTGGGTTGTTTGTTTTGCTTGATGAATATTTCCCCTCTTCCCACGACGTTGTCAAAGCGGCCCTCGTGGTCTTTGGGTTTATGGCGGTCCAGCAATTCGTGGCTTTTGCCTCGCGCAATCGCTCCAGCCTCTTATTCTTCTCGCTCTTTTTCTTCTACCTGTTTATGTTGGCTCTCGTTGAAAAAACTGAACTGGACTCTCCCGATAGCGCGATGTTGCTTGGCTTATCGGGATTGTATGTTTCCTATGGGTTGACCAAAACCACGCATAGCAGAATTGCACCGTTCTTTTTCTTCTTTTCTGGCATTTTCACAGCAGCCGCTTCGTTTGATTACTTTAAGGAAACCAGCTTTGACGTTTTGTTAATTGGCACATCAGGAGGAATGATTGCCTTAAGCGTGTTTGCCAAAAGCCGTACCCTTTTGACCGTTGGAATTTTGTCCCTGCTCGCGTTTTTAGGCTATTTCACAGATGAATATTTCAAAGATATTGTCGGCTGGCCGATTGCCCTGATTATACTTGGTTTCCTGATGATCGGGATCAGTGTCTTCGCGGTCAAGCTGGGCAGGAAAATCAGACTGAGCTCTTGATATCTCATGAAAGGCCGCCCGTTCATTCTGGATCCTCTGTTTCGGGCGGTTGCCACACTCTCGGGCGTGGGGCCTAAATATGCCAAGCTTTACGAGAAACTTCTGGGCGGCGGAAAAATTCTTGATCTGCTGTTTCACAAGCCCGTTGATTTCGTACTGCGCAAACACTGCGACAGTCTTGCCGAAGCTCCCTTGGGCCAAACTATTTGCGTAAGTGTTACAATAGACAAACACACTCCCTCACCACGGCGTGGCCAGCCAACCCGCGTTCGGGCAAGAGATCCCAGCGGTTTTGTAGATCTCGTCTTTTTCAACGCTCATGGAGCATGGATTGAAAAACAATACCCGATTGGGGCAACCCTTGTAATTGCCGGAAGAATAGAAGATTTTCGGGGACAACGACAAATCACCCACCCTGATTTAATTGGCCTTGCGGAAGATGCCGGAACAATTGACCCGTTCGAAGTTGTTTATCCTTTAACCGCTGGCGTTACAACCAAACCTTTGAGAAAATCTCTTCTGGCTGCATTGAGTTTTGTTCCCGATCTTCCCGAATGGGATGATCCAGCCCACAAACTCCGCGAAGGGTGGAAAGGGTGGAAAGAAAGCCTGACCGCCCTTCACCACCCCAAAACTGCCGAAGACCTTGAACCTCTCCATCCTGCTCGTATGCGCCTTGCCTATGATGAACTTCTTGCCAACCAGTTGACTCTCGCTCTTGTCCGTAACCGCCAACGAAAATTGAGTGGACGGTCTTTTCCCGTCAGTGGTCCGCTGCGGCGGAAACTTCTTGCCTCTCTTCCGTGGCAGCTTACCGAATTTCAACAATCCGCCTTGGCCGAGATTGATGCCGACATGGCAGCCCCTAGTCGAATGCTTCGTCTTCTGCAAGGAGATGTCGGCTCGGGCAAAACCGTTGTGGCGGCCCTAGCTATGATAAACGCGATTGATGGGGGGGCACAGGCTGCCCTCATGGCTCCGACAGAAATACTGGTTCGGCAGCACGCGGAAAATCTTGCACCTCTTCTAGCGGCTTGCGGAGTCAAAATTGCAGTCCTGACCGGACGGGACAAAGGAAAACTTCGAGAAAGTGTCTTAAAAGAGATTGCAGATGGAACAGCCCAGATTGTGCTAGGAACCCATGCCTTATTCCAAGATGGGGTTGAATTCAAAGATCTGGGATTGGCTGTCATTGATGAACAGCACCGCTTTGGCGTTCACCAACGCTTACAACTCTCTAACAAAGGAAGAGGGACAGATGTCTTGGTCATGACGGCCACGCCGATTCCGCGAACACTCGCCCTCACCGCCTACGGAGACATGGAGGTCAGCCGTATTCTTGGCAAGCCTCCCGGGCGCAAACCTATTGATACCCGCTTAATCTCTCAGGAAAAATTCGATGAAATGGTCGAACGCCTCAAACCCCAAATCGCGGCGGATGTCAAAGTTTACTGGGTTTGTCCTTTGGTGGAGGAATCCGAATTGCTTGATCTGGCAGCGGCCAGTGAACGCTTTGATATTCTGCAACAACATTTCGGCGATAAAGTTGGTCTGATCCACGGGCGCATGAAACCTCAGGATAAAGACGATGTCATGCAAAAATTTATCAATGGGAACACCCGCCTTCTGGTGGCGACAACCGTTATTGAAGTTGGCGTAGATGTCCCCGATGCGACAATCATGGTTATTGAACACGCCGAACGGTTTGGTCTTGCTCAACTGCATCAATTGCGCGGACGCGTCGGGCGCGGAGAGAAACCTTCCTTTTGTTTTTTAATGTACGCCCCCCCACTTGGAAAAACAGCCCGCGAGCGTCTTGAAACTCTGCGAAAGACAGAAGACGGATTTCTGATTGCTGAAAAAGATCTGACGCTGCGGGGAAGCGGAGAAATTTTAGGAACACGGCAAAGTGGGCTGGCTTCATTCCGTTTGGCTGACTTGTCGGCTCACAGCGATTTGCTGCTCACCGCCCGTGATGATTCCAAACTAATTTTAGATAGGGACCCAGAACTACAATCCCCCCGAGGAGAAGCCCTGCGGACCTTGCTCTATCTATTCGAACGGGATCAGGCTATCTCCTATTTGCGCTCAGGCTGAGAGTTTTTCGGTGTAATAATTCCACCCGAAATAACCATTTTCAAACCATCATCAACTGTCATGGATAACGGAACAACGCTGCTGCGCGGAACAAACAAAAGAAAACCAGAAGTCGGGTTTGGCGTCGTCGGCACAAAGACATTGACGGTTTCTCCAATCAATAACTTCTGGATTTCCCCTTCGGTTTTTCCGGTGACAAACCCGATTGTCCACGAATCCTTGTGCGGGTATTGAACCAGAACTACCTCGCGGAAAGCCTGAGATTTGCTTCCCATCACAGTCTCAAGAACCTGTTTCAACGCGCCATAAACAGTTTTTACGAGAGGAAGCCTCTCCATAATGAAATCGGAAAAGCGAACCAAAAGATTGCCAAGGTAATTACTAGCCGTAATTCCAACCAGAATAAAAAACGTCACGGCAATGAGAACACCAATCCCGGGAATGGACCCTTGCCCAGCCAGACGAATCGGCAAAACGCTCCCGACTTTTTCATCAATCCATAAAACCGTGGCGTAAACCAAATAGAGTGAGAGCGCGATAGGTGCCGTAACCAGAACGCCCGTGAAGAAATAATTCCGCACACCACCCATAAACCGCGACAGCAAAGACGGCTTGGGAAGGTCAGTCACCTCTGGAACGTCCTCAGTCATGATAATCTCCTTCTTGGCCCCTTTTGGGGGAAAGTCTAAATATCTGCCGACAAGCCTAACAAATTAGGCCTCCCCTGACTATAAAAGAAGACAATCTCGCCAAATCCGCCAACTTCAAGGATTTCAGAACGAAAATCACCCCGACTTGCATCGGGGTGATTTGTTAATCCTTTTTCAAAAACCTTATCGTGTGGCAGGAAGCGGATAAGGCTGAATAACGACCCCTCCTCCCCCGCCAACTGGGCCTTGATAGGGCATTCCACCTTGAGAAGGCATTGAGGCCGCAGTTTTAGCTTTGTAAACCAAGTTGATGAATTCAGCGCGATAGCCGAACTTATCTTCTCCTTTATTAGCCTCAGCCAATTTCAAAACATCATCATAAGTCAGAGGGCCTGTATATTTTCCGCCTTTGAGAAGCTGAGCAAATCCGGCAACCGCTTCGGCCCAACCTGTTTCGCGGGCAAGATCCGCAGGAACATTCTCAAGATCATGTGCGATAGGCGTGGTTATCAGCTTGCTGGTTGACTCATTCGGCAGTTTATAGCGAATTTTGAGGAATCCTAACTCTTGACTTGTCTGCGAAGTGGGAAGGGCCTCGGCTTGAGGCTTCGGCGCATAGCGGCTGTCATCAATGGCTTTTGCTCCGCCAACAGGAGTTACTTCATAAATCGCTGTAACTTCCGCTCCGGCTCCAATGTCTCCGGCATCCACCTTGTCGTTGTTGAAATCCTCGGTTTTAAGAGCGCGGGTTTCGTAACCAACAAGACGATACTCGGATACCGTTTTCGGATTGAATTCGACTTGGATTTTGACATCCTTGGCGATTGTGAACAACGCCGCACTAGCTTCTTGTACCAAAACTTTCCGCGCCTCGTTCAACGTATCGATATAGGCTGCAACCCCATTTCCGTTCTGGGCCAAACGCTGCATCATATCATCGTTATAGTTTCCGGTTCCAAAACCAAGGACCGAAAGAAAAACACCGCTTTCGCGTTCCCGCTCAATAAATCCTTTCAGCTCGTCAGGGTCAGTAATCCCTACGTTAAAGTCACCATCTGTCGCCAGAATAACGCGGTTCACAGCCTTGGGATTGAAATTTGCTTTGGCCAATTGATAGGCAAGGCGTATCCCCTCCCCTCCGGCTGTTGATCCCCCCGCTTGCAGGTTTTGCAAAGCAGACAGGATCACCGATTTGTTGGAAACTTCGGTAGGCGGCAAGACCGTCCCTGCGGCTCCGGCGTAAACGACAATCGACACTTTGTCGGTTGGCTTAAGACTATCAAGCAGCATAGAGAGAGACTGTTTGAGCAATGGCAATTTTTTGGGGTCATCCATCGAACCAGATGTATCAAGCAAGAAAACAAGATTGCTGTCCGATTGCTCGGTTTTATCGACATCAAACCCTTTGATACCAACGGTCACCAATTTCCGCCCCTCGTTCCAAGGAGAGTTCTTCACGGCAATACTGGCCTTGAATGGTTCCTCTTTGGTCACAGGTTTTGGATAAGCATAGTCGAAATAATTGACCATTTCTTCAATTCGTACCGCATCCGGCTGAGGCAAAACGCCGTTATCCAGACTTTGGCGGATGAAAGCATAAGAAGCCGTATCAACATCGATAGAGAACGTCGAAATAGGCTCCTGAGCCACTTGCTTGATGGGGCTTTGTTCTTCATGAGAGAATTTATCGCGGCCAATTTCTTGATCGGAGATATAAGAGGTTGATCGGAGATATTCTTGATCGGAGAAAAAAGAGCTGGATTCATAAGCTCCAACAACCCCGCCTTGGACAACTGGCATAGCCGGAACGGAAGCAGGGGCTGCATCCGCATTAGCCTGCATTCTATTCAGACCCTCCATATTAACAATTTTCTTCTCTGCTGGAGAAGATCCAAGACTTTTCAGCTTATCCATCACGCTAACGTTTTGACTGGGCTCATGAAGGGAAAACTGCATTTTATTCAGCGTTGCAGAACTACTCCTTGGAACTGCACCGCTATTCTTAGCTAAGTAATCTATTGGGCTAATGCTATAAACCAGCAACGCTACGCAGGCAGTTGCTAAACCACCATAGATAATTTTCTTTCTCGAAAAGCTCATTTCATTCCTCCTGTTTGTTGGGTCCTGACCAATCAGACGGCTCAGGATTCCAAATCCTTGGAAGAATTTTTGATTTCTTTTGCTTTTCTCGAAAGCCGCCACGGCAAGATTCAAGGTCTCCTTGCGGCGATTATCGTCAAAACTTGGTATTTTCTGGCCCCCGAAGAGGTTATAC
>JAGOQV010000018.1:0-20503 GCA_018063145.1 Alphaproteobacteria bacterium | reverse complement strand
TCCAAATCCTTGGAAGAATTTTTGATTTCTTTTGCTTTTCTCGAAAGCCGCCACGGCAAGATTCAAGGTCTCCTTGCGGCGATTATCGTCAAAACTTGGTATTTTCTGGCCCCCGAAGAGGTTATACAGATCGTTTTCGTCCATTTTACTCCCCTCCTCCTGCTGTCAGTTTTTTCCGCGCTTCCATGATTCTCCATGAAACCGTACTCTCGGCACAGCCCAGAACCTCGCCGGCCTGTTTGTGAGAAAGCCCTTCGCCAAAAACAAGAAGAACCGCGTCGCGCTCAGCTTCCGGCAAGGCACGAACCCTTGCCGCCTGCTCACTGAGCATTAAATTCCGCTCAGGGTCATCAGAACCTGAAAGAATCTCGGCCATATCGTCAACATCTGTGTGACGCGCCCGATTATTGGCCTTTACCCGTACCCAATCGCGGTAAGTATTGAGGGTAACGGTATAGGCCCAAGTGGTAAATTGAGCATCCCCGCGAAAAGTTCCAATTGTTTGCGCAATTTTCAGGCACGTCATCTGGGTTATATCCTCAGCATCTTCACGGTGACCACACAACCGAAACGCCATACGAAAGATCACGGCATATTGGCTTTCCAATAGCCTGCGAAAAGCGTCGGCACTCCCGATTTTTGCGAGATGGACCAGCGCAGCAGTGTCGTCGGACGGTGTCACCATAGAAAGTCTTCATACCCTGTTAGACGGGAGATTCTGCGTTATCCTTGGCCAGATTCTGCAAAAAATCAATAGACCTCTTATTGAATCAACGTAATTTCGGCCTTGTCCGGATCAATCGAGAGCCACAAACTCTCCGTTGCAGACAAATATTGCCGCAAATCTGCAATAAACCCCTGACCTAGGGCGGTGACACACGGCAAGTTGCTCTCCCGCGCAATCGTGCAGGCATGAGAAAGGGTTCCCCCATCGCCATACAAAACTGCCTTTGCATATAAAAAGAGTTCGACAGTTTCAGGGCGAGCGCGAGGAAAAACCAACACCAAAGGATCAGAAAGAGATTTGATAAAATCCAGATCCGGTCTTCCCTCAATCAGTACGACACGCGCATTGATAAAATCTCCACAAACCGGCAAGCCTCGCCACTGTGTATGAAGTGCAGAAGAGAATTTTTCCAAAGGTTTCATAGCTGGCGGCTCATTCCAGAAATGGGGAGGGTATGCAAAAACGGGCGGAGCTGAGACCTCATCCGGAAACATCTCCTGCCATGCCGGCGTAAGGCCAGTTCGGCGTTTTTGCAAAGCTTGCATCTTTTTAATCGTTGCCTTGATCTTCGGCGGCGGATTATTCATCCACCGCGAGAGGGTTTCCGCATTGTGACTAGGGAGCCTCATTGTCAACGACAAAAAAGCAATGCCCAGAGCGAGACTTTGAACGATTTTTTCTTCTTGTGTTGAAGGAACTGGCTCGGCGAGACACTTTTCAATATACCGCGCCACCGACCACTGCGCCTTAACCAATTGCCAGATCGTTCTCACTGAATAACAAGGTTTGAACTGATATCCCCCGTCTTCCGATGGAACCGGAACGATACAACCGCGACTAATGCTATTGGTCATCTCCGACCAGTTGATATAGGGAACATCTTGCACCCATTTAATCATAGCCGCGCCAGACGGTTTTACTCCAAGCAGACGAAGGGCCTTATTCCAAGGAGAGTTCGGGTGCCCTGCGCTGAATATTTCCTCAAGCCTTTCTTTTCCCGCTTGATCCAACCTATCTGGCAGGGACGTATCCTCAGCGAATTTTAACCAAAGTACACTCACCGCATAAATCCTCGCGGACTAGCAAAGGCCGTAATCGTATAAGAATTGGCAATATAAATGATCCCATCTTTATAAAGCGGGGCGGTGTAACTTCCTTCGCCGACATCCATATGCCCTACGGATTCACCTGTTCTAGCATTTCGGATGTGAACCGCGCCATCAAGAGAAATTGCCACAACAAGGGATTCTGAACCATCCTCGATTAAGGCGCAATCTGCTTGAAATTCACGGCCTAATTTCTGCGTCCATGCTATTTCTCCACTGGTCATTTTCACGGCAATTAAGCTTCCATCCTTGAGCGTAAAAAACGCCAGAGACCGGTCTGCCAAGACCTGCCCATCCGGTAATGGCATGGCGGGAAGCTCCTTCTGCCAGAGAAGCTTCCCCTCGGTGTTCAAGCCATAAAGCCAACCTTTGTCAGTGTCTTTATTAACCCCCACTTGACCAATAGCCGTACTAACCAAAATTGTGTCATCTGGCCCTGCCAAGACATCTCCCATCGGGTTTCCTGACAAATCTGTCTTCCAAATTACTTTGCCACTCTCCACATCAATTTCAAACAAAGCCGATCCAGATACATCATCATCCGGATTAAGCTTCGCCGCTGCAAACAGGCGGTTATCGCGCAGTAAAGGCGAAACATCTATGTGCCCCAGCGGCGCGTGCCAATTTTTCTCTCCGGTCTTCGTATCCAGTGACCAAAGCCCTTCGGTCCCCGCGCCCAAAAACAGGCGTTGCGTTCCTTCATCAACCGCAGGAGTTGATTCAAGATGGCTACGAAAACGTCTCTCCCATAACACTTTCCCATCCAAATAGGAAAAGGCCGTAAGAGCCGACATATTGGCCGTGTGCAATCCCTCACCAATATACACTGTTTTATCAACGACAGCGGGAGCTGTAAAAATCGGCTGGGATTTGTGCAACGTTTCAATTTTCGAACCATCCCATTTTGAACGCATTTCGAAAGACCCTTTGTAGGTTCCAATCATCAAGCGGTCATAAGCCAAATCCATATTTCCTAGATTTTGTTCTTCGGTTTGCACACTCCAGATTTTTTCAAAAGGAGCATAGGCTTTTGGCAAACGCGGGGCCGGAGGAGAGAGAGGAAAACTTTCAACCTTTGAATAAGAAACTGTAGCAACCAACTCAGACCCTTCCCCCTTGGGTGGAAGACGGAACTGTTCCCATGCGTAAACTCCCCCTGCTGCAATGAAAGAAATCACGGTTACCGCCCAGATAGCTTTTCGGAATTTTTGGTGAACAGCCATATAATTCCGCGCTATCTGACTTCCTCCCGCTATTGCTCCGATAAAAGAGAGAACCCAAGGCAGAAGTTCAGCCAAAGGAATAAGGGCTGGAAAAATATAGAAAGTTGAGCGATTCCGCAGTAAAGATGGCTTATGTGTCGGTTTTTTCATGCTGTTTTCCCTCTCAATACAGGGTAAGACGGACGCAAAGAGGAAATCCTTGGAAAAAGTTTATTATCTTTACCAACCGCCGCCACCGCCGCCGCCACCGCCGCCGCCAGAACTTCCCCCTCCACCACTTCCGCTACTGGACCCAGGAGGGGTGCTCGCACTAGAAATCGTGGAATTCAAGTTTTCGCCCAGTGTTCGACCAAGGTTTCCGATATTAAATCCCGAGTTCGAGTGGTACCAGAGATCCGCAGAGGAAGACTCGTAACTTGCCTGCCCTGCTTTCACCAAATCCGAGAAGTACTCACACCATTTCTGTTCAACTCCTAAGGCCAAAGCATAAGGAAGCATCTGTTCAAATTTTTCTGGCGTGATAGTTTTAGGATAGAGAGCATTCAGCCTTGCTTCTTCTGCCACGCTCAAGAACATTTTGAGCCCCGCCGCATAGTTGGCTATTTCCTCCCCTTTTCGCGTATATTTTTTGAGTGGGCCCCCGAACCCCATTAACAAGACAACCTGCACCAGAAAAGTTGCAATACAGGCGTAAACTCTCTGGTCTTGGGTAAGAGACAACCCAAAAACCGCAGAAAAGCTAAAAAGCATGATAATAAAACCAGCCAATAAGATTCCAGCGTTTTTTGAGAAATAAGTGTCATAGTCAGGATGTTTAAGGTTTTTCTCATGAATATCTTGAACGTTCTGTAGTAACAGAGCCAACTCTTTTTTCTCTTGACGCGAAGATTCACTTATTCCCTTGAAAAAACCAGATTTAGGCAAGACAAGCCGGCCTTCTCGTCCAAAAATCATACTTAAGAGGTTCAACGTATTGTGAGAGACTACTTTACCTGTGCGCGTAAGAACGGTCTCATCCTCATTATCTTCGATACGAAGATATCCCTTAACTGCAGCATCGACGATAAAACACGTCAAAGTCTTTGCGTCATATCCTTGTTTTACAACGAAGCGAAGAAGATCGGGACTCATTCCTTCCGGAACGTCAAAGCGGGGAATGATGGTCCCATGAACATCTCGTCCTTTTTTCCACCATGCGACAAAAAGAAAGACGAAAAGAAAAACACTTGAAGCAAAGAAAATGACCCAGACGCGGTTATCCTTCAAAAACAGAGCTAGTTTTTGCGCCTCAGTCGGAGCATGGACAAATCCTTTGGGGATAGAGGCAGCAACGGTGAACCCTTCATTGGGCCCCAAAGGAGCGTTGGTTTCCCCAACAAAAATATTATCTTCTACCCCCGCCCTATATGCTTTGCCATTGGCTCCAAACGCCCCAGTATATCCGGTGTATTTTCCAATTTCTGCTCCTACCGGAAACTCCACCCGAATAGAAGCTTTTTCAATCGGAAACACCCATCCATTTCCAGTGACATTCCAGTAAAATTCATCATAAGTATCAAAAAACCCCATAACGCGCTGTACACTATAGGCAAGCGTATAACGATGTTTCCCCTCAGAAACGTAGGTATCTGCATCCCCGATATAAATCCTCAAACCATTATCGAAAGAATTGATATGGTAGGGTTCGGGGCTTCCATCACGCAAAACTTCGTCCAAATCAAAAATAACCCGCACAAGATTCCCCATGCGGTCCGTATAATCGGTTGGGAAGTCGCGGTAAATCCCGTGACGAATTCGGTTGTTTTCTGCTGTGACGGTAATATCTTCACGGATTTTTACTTCGCCACTAGGAAAAATTTGTGCCGTAACATCAAAGCTATGAATGACCTCGCTGGCATGAGCCAGAGAGCTCATCATAAGAATCAGGGCAAAAAGAATCCCCCCCCACTTGCCCATGATTAAAAGCTGACCTTTTGAACTTCGCGCTCCGCCGCATTCTCAATTTCGAAAAACGGTTTCTTTTCAAAATGAAACGCTCCGGCAATGATGTTGCTAGGAAACATTTCAATCAGGGTATTCAAATCTCGAACCGTCCCGTTGTAATAGCGACGTGAAAGCTGGATTTGGTCTTCAACCTCCGCCAGTTTATTTTGCAAATCAACGAAATTGGTGTTGGCTTTCAAATCAGGATAATTTTCTGAAACAGCAAAGACGTTGGCCAGAGCCTGCGAGAGTCCGGCTTCGGCCTTGAATCTTTCATCCAGACTAGTTGCCCCTTGCGCCCGCGCCCGCCATTCAGTGACTTTTTCAATCGTCCCGGCTTCGTGCTTGGCATAGCCCTTAACCGTTTCCACCAGATTGGGGATGAGGTCGTATCGGCGCTTGAGCTGAACATCAATCCCGCTAAACCCCTCTTCCGACAGATTCCTTTTGCTAACGAGGCGGTTGTAAACCGACACAGCATAAAATGCGACTAGGGCCACAAGACCCAAAAAGACCAACGAACCCATAATGCTCTTCCCTTTGAAAAGTTAAAGAATCTCGGGGGAGATTTTAGACCCCAAAAAGTTAATAACTTATCAACAAACGTAAAGGGAGAGGATTACCCTGCCAGTTTTTGTTTGACCACGGCTCCGGCCTTGGCCATGTCGAGTTGACCCGCGTATTTGGCTCTCAGTTCAGCCATGACCTTGCCCATGTCCTTGATTCCGGCGGCCCCGACCGAGGAAATAAGTGTAGCCACCACTCCAGCGACTTCCTCGTCCGACATTTGGGCGGGAAGGAAGGCTTCAATGATTTTAATTTCTTCATCTTCCTTGACTGCGAGTTCAAGACGATTGCCTTCGCGGTACATTTTGGCCGATTCTTGACGCTGCTTAATCATCCCCTGCATGAGGGAAAGGACATCACCTTCGGCAATCCCGTCCATATTTCCTTTGGCGCGGGCTTCGATATCTTGTTCCTTGATTTTGGCCATAACCATACGGACAGTTTGCAGCTTTAATTCTTCATGTGCTCTCATGGCATCTTTCATGGCATTGCTGAGAGCTGTGCGAATTTCTGACATCTTATTTCTCCTTATATTTCTATTTTCTTTGGCAAAAAGCCACCCGCTTGCAAATTCCAGAGATAGGCAAAATGCCCAGCTTTGGCCACCAGCTGATCCAGCGTTCCGTCTTCTATAATAACCCCTTCCCTGAGAACTACAAGGCGGTCCATACGGGCAAGCGTAGAGAGGCGGTGCGCGATAACAATTGTCGTTCGCCCTTCCATCGCCGCAACAAGAGCGGATTGAATAAGCCGTTCCGTATCGGAATCAAGCGAAGACGTGGCTTCATCCAGAATCAGAAACGGCGCGTCTTTCAAAATGGCCCGCGCAATAGCAATACGCTGGCGTTGACCGCCTGAAAGTTTGACGCCGCGTTCCCCCACCATCGTGTCATAACCGCTTTGCGTTGCCAAAATGAAATCATGCGCCTGCGCGGCCTTGGCAGCGGCGATCACGTCTTCTTCGGTTGCCTCTGGCCGCCCATAAAGAATATTCTCCCGCAAAGAGCGATGGAATAAAGAGGGGTCTTGAGGGATAACCGCAATCTTCTGGCGGAGGCTGTCTTGTGTAACCTCTGCGATATTCTCCCCGCCAATGATAATTTCTCCGCTTTTTAGGTTATAGTTGCGAAGAAGAAGTTGGCAAAGGGTTGTCTTGCCCGCTCCGGAAAGTCCCACCAGCCCGATTTTTTGTGCCTTCGGAATGGTCAAATTGAAATTAGAAAAAACCTGATGCCCTGAATCATAAACAAAAGAGATATTCTTAAACTCAATCTCTCCTGATTCAGGGGAAAATTTGCGAGCTCCTTCTTTGTCTTCAACCCCGACAGGCTGGACGAAGTCATTCAGTGCGCTTTGCATCCGGCCCAAATCTCCGGATAATTGGGTAAGGGACCACGAAAGCCCAGCCAAACGCCACCACGCATCCCAAGCGATCAACATACAGACCGTTACATCACCGGTGGAATATTTACCACTGGCCCAATTCTCAATCAGATACCAGATAAGGCCAATGACCAAGCTTGACACAATCAAGTCAAAGACCCCCCAGAAAATTATTTCGTTCCAAGATTTCCGGCGATAGGCAAGGATGTAGGGGTACTGAATTTTCTTTAGCAAATCTATTTCATGGAACATACCAGCATGGTTCTTGACGCTTGAAATATTGGTAATGGTATCAACCAGTTGTCCGGAAATATCTGATTCTCTGTCTGCTAAATTGGCCGAGGCTCTACTCAATTTTGGCCCTAGAAAATAGGATGCACAAAACAAAGCCCCCACCACGCCCAGAAGAATGAGAGAGAGGTAAGGATCAACAAACCCCAGAAGCACACAAGAAGACGTAATAGAAAAAAAGGCCGGAACAAAGCCGCGGGCCAACCTGTCCCAGAAAATGTCTACATAGGCCTTGCACATATTATTGACCTTGTTGACCATATCCCCAGAAAATCGGTTATGAAAGTATTCATGGGAATGGCGGGTCAGGTTTTTAACCAATACCTCCCGCAAGGCATTCAATATATAGGGTGTAGAATACGCATTAACAATTCCCCGTATCCGCAGAATGGTGGTTGTAAGAAAACAAAGTCCTACAACAGTCCAAAACGGGGTTTTTAAGTTCACCCAGATATTTTGAGGATCTGCAAGAGAAAGGGCATCAACCAGAAATTTGAAAGTATACAGCATGACCATAGAGGCCATTGCCTCAAGCCCCGTCGTGGCGATGACAAGAAAGATAGAGGTCTTTTGCCACACGGTTAACGTGTGGTAAAAATAGAGCAGAAAACGCCAAGGGTGCCTTGGAAATTCAATTCTTGTCATGTTTTACCGCCCAACCTCGTTTTTTCGGTATATTTTCATTTTCCTGTTGTTTTTTTTCGAAGTCGTGTCTATAGAATCCTCTTCTAGTGCCTGAACGAACGGAGTACTAGAAGATGTTTGCTGCTTCCCCCTCTTTTTCCCCCAAACAGCCCAAAAACGCAACCGGAATCATCGTTTTTTCTGACGGAACGCTGCTTTGGGGCCGTGGTTTTGGGGCAGAAACCTCCGCCATAGGCGAGGTTTGTTTTAACACCTCCATGACGGGGTATCAGGAAATATTGAGCGATCCCAGTTACGCGGGCCAAATTATCACCTTTACCTTTCCACATATCGGAAACACCGGAACCAATAGCGAGGACATTGAATCTGTACATCCTGCAGCGCGAGGATTGGTTGTCCGTGAAGACATCACCTCCCCCTCGAACTGGAGGTCTAGTGAATCTCTGAATACGTGGCTGAAACGGCATAATCTTGTCGGCATCTCAGGAATTGATACCCGCGCCCTCACGCGTCGTATTCGGGATAAGGGAGCTCCTATCGGAGTCATTGCCTATTCGTCTGAAGGCCTGTTTGATATTCCCTCTCTTTTGAAACAGGCGCAAGAATGGTCAGGACTTGACGGGCTGGATCTTGCTAAAGAAGTCACCTGTCAATCTCCCTATGAGTGGAACGAAAGTCTGTGGCAACTTGGAGAAGGTTACGGCCAGCAAACCTCACCACGTCACCATGTTGTTGCGATGGATTTTGGCGCGAAACGAAATATCCTGCGCTGCCTTGCTGCTTCTGGCTGTCGTGTAACTGTTGTTCCAGCTGAAACAAGTGCCGAAACTATTTTGGCGATGAACCCCGATGGTGTCTTTCTCTCAAATGGCCCCGGGGACCCTGCGGCGACGGGCCTCTATGTTGTCCCCACTATTCAGAAAATCCTAGAACGGAAAGTTCCTCTTTTCGGAATTTGTTTGGGGCACCAGATGCTAGCCATTGCTCTTGGCGGCAAGACCACCAAAATGGCTCTTGGCCACCGAGGTGGTAATCATCCGGTCAAAGATTTGCAAACAGGTAAAGTTGAAATTACCTCACAGAACCACGGATTTCACGTGTTACCCGAAACTCTGCCTGAGAATGTCGAAGCAACTCATGTCAGCTTGTTTGATGGGAGCAACGAAGGCTTGCGGGCGAAAGATAAACCTGCATTTTCAGTTCAATACCACCCTGAAGCCTCCCCGGGACCAGAGGACAGCCATTACCTGTTTGAGAGGTTTGTCCAGATGATTGACCGTTCACGCGAAGAACACAAAGAAAACCAAAAGGTCGCATAAGAGTGAGAAAGCCTTCTGAAGATATAGTTGACTGCGCAATCAAGGTTCATAAGAACCTTGGCCCCGGACTTCTTGAAAGCGTCTATCAAAATTGCCTTGGTTATGAGTTAACAAAGAGAGGTTACTCTATTAAGAAAGAAGTAATTCTTCCCGTTGAATACGAAGAAATGACATTTGAAAGCGGATTTCGTGCCGACTTGGTTGTAGAAGACAAAATTATCATAGAAATAAAATCCGTTGAGAAAGTTCTCCCCGTCCACAGGGCGCAAGTTTTGACATACCTCAAGTTAACTCACTTTCCACTCGGGATTCTATTAAACTTTGGAGATGTCTTAGTCAAAAACGGAATACACAGGTTTGCAAATGGGGAAGAAGCCAATGATTTATAACTTTCTTTGCGGTCTTGGAGATTCCTTTCGCGCCCTTTGCGTGAACCTCTTCTATTATCTTTCCAGCCGTTCACGCGAAGAACACAAAGAAAACCAAAAGGTCGCATAAGAGAAGGAAATAACCATGCCTAAAAGAGACGATATTAAATCCATTCTCATCATTGGCGCAGGACCGATTGTGATTGGTCAGGCGTGCGAGTTTGATTATTCGGG
Source organism: Alphaproteobacteria bacterium (assembly GCA_018063145.1). Classification (GTDB taxonomy): domain Bacteria; phylum Pseudomonadota; class Alphaproteobacteria; order Micavibrionales; family Micavibrionaceae; genus UBA1573. Next base: position 10,657 of record JAGOQV010000018.1, on the reverse strand, counting down.
AACGCAGGCCTGCAAAGCTCTGAAAGAAGAAGGTTACCGCGTCATTTTAGTCAATTCGAATCCGGCCACTATCATGACCGATCCCAATCTGGCTGATGCAACCTATATCGAACCGATTACTCCCGAAGTTGTTGCAAAGATTATCGAGAAAGAAAGACCTGATGCCCTATTGCCGACTATGGGCGGCCAGACAGCTCTTAATACGGCTTTGGCTCTTTCCAAAAATGGTACACTGAAGCGCCTTGGGGTGGAGCTGATTGGCGCAAATGAAGAAGCAATTGAAAAGGCCGAAGATCGTCAGAAATTCCGCGACATCATGGACTCTATCGGGCTGGAAAGTCCCAAGAGTGAGGTCATCAAAACCGTTTCCGAAGCCATTGAGGCTCTTCCCCGTATTGGCCTTCCGGTTATCATTCGTCCCTCTTTCACTCTCGGTGGAACGGGCGGGGGCATTGCCTACAACCGCGAAGAATACGAACGCATTGTCCGCGAAGGTCTTGATGCCTCGCCCATTCATGAAGTTTTGGTTGAAGAATCTGTTTTGGGATGGAAAGAATATGAAATGGAAGTTGTCCGCGATAAAGCAGATAACTGCATCATCATTTGTTCAATTGAAAATATCGACCCAATGGGGGTTCACACCGGAGACTCGATTACCGTTGCGCCAGCCTTGACGCTCACCGATAAAGAATACCAAATCATGCGAAACGCTTCATTGGCTGTCTTGCGAGCTATTGGCGTTGAAACGGGAGGGTCCAATGTTCAGTTTGGGGTTAACCCGAAAGACGGACGCATGGTTGTCATTGAAATGAACCCTCGCGTTTCTCGCTCTTCTGCTCTGGCTTCCAAAGCAACCGGATTTCCGATTGCCAAAATCGCTGCCAAGCTTTCTGTTGGATATACACTTGATGAATTGGCAAATGATATTACGGGGGGGAGGATTCCGGCCTCGTTCGAACCGACCATTGACTATGTTGTCACCAAAATTCCCCGTTTTGCCTTTGAAAAATTCCGTGGGTCTGATAATCGCCTTTCAACCGCGATGAAATCGGTAGGCGAAGTCATGGCCATTGGCCGCAACTTTGAAGAATCCATGCAAAAAGCTTTGCGGTCTCTGGAAAAAGGGCTTTCTGGGTTTGATGATGTTGTCATTGGAACAGAAGAAAATCCCGAACCTGACCAAATTCGGGCGGCTTTGTCTAAACCCACCCCTCAGCGTCTTTTGTACATTGCACAGGCGATCCGTCATGGGATGAGCCTTGAAGATATTCATAGTATTACAAAGTATGATCCTTGGTTTTTGGAACGTATCTCCCATATCGTCGCAACAGAATCTGAGATTAAACAACATGGCCTTCCTGTTAAGGCCGAAGATTGGCTCCACCTCAAGAAAATGGGGTTCTCAGACGCCCGCCTTGCCAAGCTGGTAAAAGTTTCCGAAATCTCAGTCCGGCGTGCCCGCACGAAACACAACGTCCATCCAGTTTACAAACGGGTAGATTCTTGCGCAGCCGAAATCCCCTCCACTACTCCCTATATGTATAGCTGTTACGAAGGGGACGGAGTCAATCCGGCTGAATGCGAAATGGCCCCAACCGACCGCAAAAAAGTTATTATTCTTGGCGGTGGACCTAACCGGATTGGTCAGGGAATTGAATTTGACTATTGCTGTGTTCATGCGTCCTATGCTCTCAAAGAAGCAGGCTATGAAACCATCATGGTCAATTGTAATCCTGAAACAGTTTCCACAGACTACGATTCTTCGGACCGCCTCTATTTTGAACCTCTGACCGCCGAAGATGTGATTGAACTTATCAAGGCCGAAAGCCGCAATGGCCAAGTGATGGGAGCCATCGTCCAGCTTGGTGGTCAAACGCCGCTCATGCTGACGAAGTCTCTGCAAGAGGCCGGCATCCCAATTCTCGGAACCGATCCAGATTCGATTGACATTGCCGAAGACCGCGAGCGGTTTCAGAAACTTCTCAAACAACTTAAACTCAAACAACCTGCGAACGCTCTGGCCAAATCAGTCAAAGATGCTCTTGAAAAAGCAGAAGAACTTGGCTTCCCAATTGTCATTCGTCCTTCTTATGTTCTCGGAGGACAGGGGATGGAAATTGTCCACTCCATGGAGGACCTCAAAAAATATATTGGGGCCGCCGTCAAGGTTTCTGGGGAGTCTCCGGTCCTACTTGACCGCTACCTCAAAGACGCGGTGGAAGTAGATGTCGATGTTCTCTCCGATACGACCGATGTCTATATCGCAGGAATCATGGAGCATATTGAAGAAGCAGGCATTCATTCGGGTGATAGTGCCTGTGTTCTCCCCCCCCATTCCCTGCCCTATAAGACGGTCCGCGAAATTGAAAAACAATCGGAACAACTGGCCCGTGCACTAAAAATCAAGGGCTTGATGAACGTCCAATTCGCAATCAAGAAAAACTCTGATACTGGCGATATGGAGATTTTTATTCTAGAGGTCAACCCACGAGCTTCGCGCACCGTTCCTTTTGTCGCCAAAGCCACCGGAACGCCGGTAGCCAAAATCGCTGCTCGGATTATGGCGGGTGAAAAACTGAAAGATTTTACCCCCATACTACGCGGCATGACTCCTGACCACATCGCGGTGAAAGCTCCGGTCTTCCCCTTCTCAAGATTTTCGGGGGTTGATCCTCTCTTGGGGCCAGAAATGAAGTCAACCGGAGAAGTTATGGGGCTCGACCGCGAGATTGGCCATGCCTTTGCCAAATCCCAACTTGGCGCAGGAACTCGCCTGCCTTCTGGCGGAACAGTTTTTCTTTCGGTCAAAGACGATGACAAAGAAGCCTTGATTCCCCTTGCCCGCGATCTCATTCAAATGGGGTTCCAATTGGTTGCCACGGGGGGAACTTGCGCCCACTTGACGAAAGCAGGTGTTCCCGCTCAACGTATTAACAAGGTCATGGAAGGACAGCCTCACATTGCCGATGCGGTGATTAACGGTCAGATTGATCTCATCATCAACACGACCAAGGGAGCGCAGACGGTCTCAGATGCCTTTTCCATTCGGCGTTTGGCCCTCATGCACAAAATTCCCTATTACACGTTGATGACTTCAGCCAAAGCAGGGGTTCAGGCGATTCGCTCGCTGAAATCCCATGACCTGACCGTGGAACCACTACAGAGCTATTTTTGATGGTCTAGCGGGAAGAGGCAATCTCAATCAAACCAGCGTGGGCGAGGCCTGAGCTGGCCACCACGGTTTCATCACGAGAGGCAACAGCTTCAAGAGAGGGAATGTCTTTGCCCATTCTGATGCTGTAAATCCAGTAATTAACCATAACCCTCTCAACAAAGGCTCTGGTCTCGGCAGCAGGAATGCTCTCAAGGAACAGCAATGGATCTTTTGCGCTCTCAGAAGCGTTTCTTTGCCAGCGAGCAAGATTCCCTGGCCCAGCATTATAGGCCGCTGCCATTTTGAAGAGGTCGTTCCCAACCGCAGGATCTTTTAGCAAATGCCGGACGTATTTCTGACCCACAGCCAGATTGACGTTGGGATTACTCAAGCTCTCTTCCTCAGATGAAGACATATCTCGTGCTGTGGAAGGCAAAAGCTGCATTAACCCCTTTGCACCGGTTGAACTGACCGCATGGGGATTAAAGCGGGATTCTTGGCGAACCAGAGCCAAGACCAAGGCTTGATCGACTTCATATCCGGTTTTGGGCTGCCATGGGCTGAGCGGGTACAACGCCGCATCAAAGAATTTCCCTTCAGCGTTCTTGGTCTTCCGTGCCAAATACAAAACCAGAGACGGCGTTTTCTTGTCCATAAGATAAGCCAAAAGCTGCTCACGCTTGACGCGCTCTGCCATCCATCCTGATTCATCCAATTTATGGATAGCCGCAGAGACCTTCCCGCCTTGAGCCAATTTCAGAGCGTCCTGCACCGAAGCGGCCGCATCAAGTTTGTGCTTTTCAGCTCGATTAAGAACGGGGGGCTCCCAATTAAAAGCAAAATCGCGATCAAGGGCACGCAGGGCAATTAAACCATAAAAGGTCCGGCTATGCTCTGCAGCTTTTTCGAGCCATTTCTTTGCCTCATCAGACCGGCCAACGCGGACAGCGGAACGAGCCGCCCAAAAGGCGCCCGCCGATTGAAACCAGTCCGAAGCAACCGGAGAACGTCCCACGAGGGAGAACATATCAAAAGCCCGATCAAAATTCTGTTCCCGCCAAGCAACCTGACCAACCACCCATCCCGCCAAGGGAACGAGTTTTCCTGAACGGGCGATAGCCTTTTCCGCCAAACCAACCGCTTTATCAATTTTTCCTTCGGTCAGATAGGAACGGGCAATCTGGGCACGCAGACGATCAAACTCGGCGGGTTTCAAACTCGCAGCCAATTGATCTTTTTCCAGAAGGCGAAGCGCTGCTGTCGGACGGCCCTGCCGGAGTTCGGCTTTGATAACGGCAAGCACTTTTCGATAAGCGGGCGAACCAGAGCTCTCGACCGCGACATCGTCGGGTAAAGGCTTAGACACTTGGGACAAGGATGTATCATCTTCACCTGCGCCCGTATCCAATTCACCTTGGATCAGGGAGGAACTCGCAGAGACAAGGGAAACCATTCCGCTAGTCACCGAGCCCGCACTCGCAGCTTGAAACACCACACCACCTAACAGACATCCGAAGACCAAGGCCAAGCGAACGCTGTATTTTTTCTTTTCGTTGTGCATAGCGGGGGGAGAGATAGCAAGAAACCACAGTCTTGTCTAGAAAAAATAACAAACCATTAAATGGCCGTCGCTCATACTCTACCTAACCATCTGTTTTTTATCAGTAAACGCTATTTTTTACGAATAAATTTAAGGGATATTAACCTTTTTACTCTCCCCGCATACTTGCCCCTTATTTAAGGAAAGCCGATCTTTGCTCCCCTCTCTTTTGAACATAGAACCAATACTGTATTTCATACTCGCGTGTAGTAATTTTTACTTTGTAGATAGAAATGAATACTTACAATCATCAATCTGACAAGATGAAGTGGACGGTTACAACCCCGGCTCGCCAAGGGCTGCAGCAAAAGCGGCAATATCCTCGCGGGTTGTCATTTCCGTTGCGGCAACCAGCATTTTTTCTCCCTCAAGGGGAAGGCCTGCGATGATATTTTTCTTCAGGAGTTTCTGAGCCACTTGCACGGCGGGAGCAGGAAGGTGAATAACAAATTCGTTGAAGAAATTTTCGTTCTCAATCGTCACCCCTGAAGCTTTTGCGAGGGCTTCGGCTAGATCACAGGCGCGTTCGTGATTGATCCGCGCCAGATTTTGAAAGCCAGACTCTCCTAGCAAACTTAAATGAACCGTAAAGGCAAGAGCGCATAATCCTTGGTTGGTACAGATATTCGAAGTTGCTTTCTCACGCCGAATATGTTGTTCCCGTGCAACAAGGGTCAGGACAAAACTGCGCCGCCCCTCGGTGTCCACCGTTTCACCACAAAGCCGCCCGGGCATTTGGCGCAAGTTTTCTTCACGCCCCGCGAAAAACCCTAAATGCGGCCCCCCGAACGACATGGGCATTCCGATAGATTGAGCTTCGCCACATACAATATCCGCCTCAACCGGCGCGGGCAAAAGCCCCAGCGAGACAATCTCGGTAATGACCACAATTAACTTGGCCCCCACGGCATCACAACGAGCGCGAAAAGCGGCGTAATCATGAGGATTCCCCAAAAAGTCCGGAGATTGCACAATCACGCACGCCGTATTCTCGTCAATCACCGAACCAATGTCCCCGTGTCCTTTGGTATAGCTTTCAACCACTTCACGATATTGGGGATTGAGAGGGGTTGCCACGACAATCCCGCGACGACCCGTCAAACGAAGACTCATCAAAACCGCTTCGGCCAGAGAGGTTGCCCCATCATACATAGAGGCATTGGCCACATCCTGTCCGGTGAGACGTGCAATCAAGGTTTGAAATTCGAAAATGACCTGTAGCGTGCCTTGTGCAATTTCTGGCTGATACGGCGTGTAGGAAGTTAAGAATTCGGACCGCTGAATAATATAATCCACACTGGCGGGAATATGGTGGTTATAAACCCCTGCCCCCAGAAAAAAGGGTCCCTCACCAGCACTTCGATTCTGTGCGGCCAACCTGCCCAAAGTCCGTTCGACTTCCAACTCGCCTTGATGATCGGGGAGATCAAACCCAACCCCTGCCCCTTCCCTCGCAGAAAGAGGCACATCCTTGTAGAGCTCTTCAACCGAAGAAACTCCTATAGATTCAAGGAGTTGTAATCTGTTTTTCTCGGTTAGGGGCAGATAGCGCATCGGGTTACTCCACCGTTTTCAAATAGGCTTGATAGGCCGCCTCGTCCATCAACGCTTCAATCTCAGCCGGATTGTTCATTTTTATTTTGGCAATCCACCCATCGGTTTCCGATTTCAAAAGATCAAAGTCTTTCTCCAAAGCCGTGTTGACCGCAACGATCTCGCCACTGACTGGCGTATAAACTTCGGCCGCAGTTTTGACCGATTCAACTACGGCAAAATGAGAGCCTTTTCCGTAGGTTGCGCCAAGTTTTGGAAGCTCGATATAAACAAGATCCCCCAGCGCGTGCTGGGCATAATCCGTGATTCCCAAAACGGCAATCGTGCCGTTTTCGATTTTGACCCATTCATGATCTTTGGTAAATTTAATCTCGCTCATGCTGATTTTCCTGTTTTGGTTCTTGGTTTGATAAATGGCATCTGGACGACTTTGGCAGCAATCAGATTATCCCGCACTTTAACAAAAACATCGGTTCCCTCACGGGCGTATTCTATCGGAAGATACCCTTGGCCGATGGATTGTTTAAGTGTGGGGGAGAATCCGCCACTTGATAACATCCCGATTTTTTGGCCTGATTTATCCTGCAATTCCGCGCCTTCTCTGGCCACACCCTTATCTTGAAGGATAATCCCGACCCGCTTACGCTGAGGTGAGGCTATTGCCTCCACCCCAATATACCCCTTGTTTTCCTTACTCATGACCCATCCTAGGTCTGCTTCCAACGGAGTTGTTGTTGCATCAATATCATGCCCATAAAGACAATACCCCATTTCAAGCCTCAGAGAATCCCGCGCCGCAAGCCCTATCGGTTGCACGCTTTCGTGGGCACAAAGTTTGTTCCAGATATCTGTCGCATTTTCTTGTGGCACGCTGATTTCAAATCCGTCTTCCCCCGTATAGCCCAATCGGGAAATAAACATCGTATAATCCCTGTACCACAGCCCCATATAGGGAAGAGTGGATAAATCAATCGCCAAAACTTCCCGCAATACATCTTCCGCTTTGGGCCCTTGCAAGGCCAACAAAGCCCAATCGTCAAAAGACGTGAATTCAACTCCGGCGGGCAAATGGCTTTTTATCCATGCCTTATCTTTGTCTTTGCATCCGGCATTAATCACCATGTGGAATTCGTCATCCCCCGTTTTGGTGACCATTAGATCATCAATTATTCCGCCAGTTTCATTGGTTAAAACCGTATATTTGGTTCGGTTAACAGGCAGTTTTTCAAATGAAGATGGCGTAAGACGCTGCAAGAAATCTTGTGCGCCCTTGCCTTTCAGACTGACTTGCCCCATGTGAGAAACATCAAAAATTCCAGCCTCCTTGCGCACCCACTCATGCTCCTTCAGCACCCCAAGCGGGTAGTAAAGCGGCATATCATATCCGGCGAATTCTCCCATTTTGGCAAGGGCAGAAAGATGGGCAGCGTGAAGGGGGGTCTTTTTCATGGCGAATCCTCAAAACAAGAATCAGCATAACCGGAACGCCCTCTCCTTCAAAGGCAAGAACGACAAAGAGTCTAGGCGATATTTACCACTTCAAAGTCTTCCGTGATGGGATTGACGAGAAGCTTTTGGCACATTTCCTTGACGCGCTCGGCAGAGGTTCCTTCGGCCACTTCCATTTCGATCAGCTTACCTTGACGAACATCGCCAACTTCAGCAAAACCAAGCTGGTTAAGGGCACTCCCGATTGCTTTTCCTTGAGGGTCCAAAATACCCTTCCGCAGGGTCACTTTAACAATAGCTTTCATGGATTAGGCTTTCCAAGGTTTAGAGGGTGAACTTTTGTTAACACTGCGCAGCTTGCGCTCTTTGGCGACTTCGTTTTCAATTCCTTCAAGCGCACCCGCAATTTGCTCATCGACATTACCGCCTTGAATGATCCCGCTTTCTGGAATAAGTCCAAGCCGTTTGGCGACATCTTGATAGGCTTCAATCATGCCGCCCAAATCCTGACGGAAACGGTCCTTATCAAGCTTCTCTCCGGTTTTTTCATCCCACAGTCGGCAATTATCCGGCGAGATTTCATCGGCGAGCAGAATATAAACTTCTTCATACTCGCCATAAATACGGCCAAACTCGACCTTAAAATCGACCAGCTTGATCCCAATACCTGCAAAGAGCCCACTCAGATAATCGTTAATCCGCCAAGCGTGACTGACCATTTCCTCGAGTTCGTAAGGATCGGCCCATCCCATATTAAGAATGTGGTTATCCCCCACCATAGGGTCCCCGAGCTCATCATTTTTGTAATAAAATTCAACCAAAGGGTAGTTGAGAACGGCCCCTTCTTTAAGGCCAATCCGCTTGCACAAAGATCCGGCTGCAATGTTGCGGACGACAACTTCAAGAGGAATAATCTCAACCTGACGAACCAGTTGCTCCCGCATATTGAGACATTTGAGGAAGTGCGTTGGGACCCCAATTCCTTCCAACTTGGTCATGATATGAGCAGAAATGCGGTTGTTCAAAACCCCTTTTCCGGCAATAAGCTCGTGCTTGGCCCCGTTTCCGGCGGTAGCATCATCCTTAAAGTATTGAATAACTGTCCCGGGCTCTGGCCCTTCATAAATGGTTTTGGCCTTACCATCATAAATCATTTTACGGCGCGTTGAGCGGGAAAAAATCATGGAAAAGCCCCCTTTTATGGCGTGAAACGGCGTTAAGAGAATAGTTAAGGTTTCTTGGTATAACAAAGGATATGGCTGTAAGTAAAATGCAATTATAAAGCAATCGCAATTTTTCCCTTGGAATTGCGGCAAGAGAAGGAGAGCCCGTTAGATGACCAACAACATTATGTCCATGAACGAGCGTGGCCAGGCTTTTGAAACAAAATTTGCTATGGATCAAGAGGCTGCGTTTCGCCTGAACGCGTTGACCAATAAACTGGTCGGAACATGGGCAGGTGAGCAGCTTGGCCTAACAGGGGGGGAACTTGACTCCTTTTTGTCCCATTTTCTGGAAGATACGATCAAGGTTTCAGCCAAAGAAGAGATCAAACAACGTATTTTGTCTGATTTTGCCGCGAATAACATTGAAATAACCGAACACGCCATCGAAAAGGTGTTTCGCAAAATGGCGGCCAAAGCTCACAGCCAAATGATGCAGTAAATATCCTGATTTTTTCAAACTGTCAGTGTCCATTTTCTGAGTGGACCTTTGACAGGTGGAATGCTATATGTCCCCCCCTGAGTATAGCAAAGGGTTCTGACATGAGCATGGATGATCGCGAAAAAGTTTATGAAAACAAATTTGCCTTAGACCAGCAGGTTTCGTTCCGCATTGAAGCCCGCGCCAGCAAGCTGATTGGGCTGTGGGCCGCCGCCGAAATGGGAATGAGTGACGCTGAAGCCGCAGACTACGCGAAAGAAGTCGTCTCCTCCAATCTGGATGAACCTGGCTATGACGATGTAAAACGCAAAGTCCTTGAAGATTTCACCAGCCGTGGGCGCGAAATTTCCGACCACCTCTTTAGCAGTGTCATCGATAAAATGGTTGCTGAAGCCCGCCGACAAATTCTCTCGGAAAACGACTAACATCTCCCGCCCCTCTTTATTGATGGTATTTATCGGAAATGCCTTGGCAAAAGGTTTTCTTTGATCTAGGTTTCGCCTGTCATCAATCATTTATTGAAGAGTTGGTAGGGTTTCATGAAAACTGCAATCATCGTCTTTCCAGGAACCAATCGGGAAAAGGATATGGCTGCGGCCTTGACCCATGTGACCGGACACGTTCCTGAACTCGTCTGGCATAAGGATACCAGCCTTCCTCCTTGCGATCTTATGGTTTTGCCCGGGGGGTTTTCCTATGGCGATTACCTACGCTGCGGAGCTATGGCGGCGCACTCCCCCATCATGCAAGAAGTCATCGCCCGTGCAAAAAAAGGTACCCGTCTTCTGGCGGTATGCAATGGATTTCAAATGCTGGTTGAAACGGGCCTCGTGCCGGGGGCTCTTTTGCGAAACCGTACATTGCACTTTATCTGCAAGCAGGTTCACTTGCGCACTGAAAACAATACAACCGATTTCACGCGTTCCTTCGCGCATCATCAAGTGATTGAAGTTCCTATCGCGCATGGCGAAGGAAATTATTTTGTTCAGCCTGATATGTTGAAGCTTCTGGAAGACAAAGACCAGATTGCGTTCCGCTACTGCGCTGCGAATGGTGACATTACTGACAGCGCAAACCCCAATGGCTCGGTTGCCAATATCGCCGGAGTGTTTAACGACAGCAAAACCATTCTAGGGATGATGCCTCACCCTGAAGATGCTGTTGTTCCCCATGCGGGCAACCCGTCTGGAACCCCGCTGTTCAAAAGCATCATGGAAACCCTCTCATGAGCCAGT
>JAGOQV010000079.1:2233-6944 GCA_018063145.1 Alphaproteobacteria bacterium | reverse complement strand
TCCACTCTGCAGCCAGTATTTCACCCCGCCTCATGCCCGTTGCAATGGCGAACAGAACCAGCAGGCGCATTTGTGGACTGTGGCAGGCATTCAACGCCTTAAGCAGCGATTTCAACTCTCCGAATGAAATCCTCCGCTCCCTCCTGTTCCTGATTTCAGGTTTCTTGACCTTGGAAACTGGGTTATCCTGTATCGGGTAATCCCATTCCTTTGCTGCCATATCGTAGGCATGCTGAATTAAACCCAATTCCCTGCACACCGTGGCAGGTTTAACCACCTTTAGACGTTGATCCCTGTAGATGCAGAAGTGGGATGCGCCGACACCGGACAAGGGCATATCTGCCAACTTTCGGCTTCGCGACAGAAATGCATTCAGTAGATTGGTTTCTCTATCCGTGCAGCGTTTGCGCGGAATAACCTCGTCCCTGTATTTTTCGAGTAGCTGGCGCAAAGTTATCGTATCCAGCTTACGTGGGTCATACGGCAGACTGCGCCGATCTACTTGTTGCTCAATATATCGTGCCCATTCCTGTGCATCCGATTTCAGTAGGAATGATTTGGTTTGCGAAGGGTAACCTTTACGCCTGATTTGGGCTTCCCATCGGTTGCCCCGCTTTGTGATTGTAGACATGATCTTGAACCCCATTGTGGTGTAATTGTGGGGAACTGACTGACGGAGAATTTCGAGAGGTATAACCCAGACAGAAAACTATTCATTTTCAACGGGTTAGGATGGTGCGCGCTGAGAGGATTGAACTCCCGACCCACTCGGTGTAAACGAGTTGCTCTACCGCTGAGCTAAGCGCGCTCCAAGGGGGCATTGTTAAAGGGAAAACCTCCCCATTTCAAGCCTAAAAAAAGCAGTCCCGCAAAAAAATACGGGACTGCATGAAATTCATTACAATATCTAACAACTATTTGTTGTTGATAGCGTCTTTCAGCTCTTTACCAGCTTTGAATTTAGGCTGTTTGGAAGCTGGGATTTTGATTGGTTCGCCGGTGCGTGGGTTGCGGCCAGTGGTCGCTGCACGTTTGGCAACGGTCCATGTCCCGAAACCAACGAGGCGGACTTCGTCGCCTTTTTTCAAGGCTTTTGTTACGACTTCAATCAAGGCTTCGATGACGCCTTGAGTTTGAGTTTTGGACATATCGATCTTGCCTGCTACAGCTTCGACCAGTTCTGATTTGTTCATGAGATAACCCCTTGGGCTAATAGGTTGTTATTGTTAAACACTAGTATTTCCCTACCCTCCCCTTTGTCCAGACATATTGTCCTTAGCAAAGAGTACGACACAGAGACCGGACCCCCTGTAACCCTTGATAACCAAGGACTCCATACGAGTCGCAGAATCAAGTTTTAGGCCTTTTGTTCAGAAATCTCAATGACGAATTACATCTTTTTCCTGATTTTCCGCCGTTTTTGGGGATAATTCTCCACTTTTCTTTTCAGAATCGTCGGAAATTGGCTCAGGAAGGCTCATCAAGGCATGAGTGAGGACTTCTTCAATCGTTCCCACCGGAACAATTTCGAGTCCTTTTTTGACGTTCACAGGGATTTCTTCAAGGTCTTTAGCATTGTCTTTGGGAATCAGAACTTTGACAATTCCTCCGCGCAGAGCAGCCAAAAGCTTTTCTTTAAGGCCCCCAATTTCTGTCACATAACCACGCAAGTTAACTTCGCCTGTCATCGCAATATCACGCCGCACTTCAATTCCGGTGAGTGCCGAAACAATGGCAGTTACCATCGCCGCCCCTGCCGAAGGGCCGTCTTTCGGGGTTGCTCCTTCGGGAACGTGAACGTGAATATTCATTTCCTTGAGGGCGTCATAAGAAACGCCGAACTGGTTTGAGCGTGACTTAATAAGCATCTCGGCTACTGTGATCGATTCGCGCATGACATCTTTGAGGTTTCCGGTTGTACTAACCTTGCCGTCTTTTCCAGGCATAGTGACCGCTTCGATGGAAAGCAAATCCCCACCAAATTCAGTATAGGCCAACCCATTGACCACACCAACACGGTTGGTCTTTTCAATTTCGCCAAAGCTATACCGCCGTACGCCCGCATACTTGCCAAGATTTTTGGCAGTGATGTGAATTTTCTCGCGTTTGCTCTGAAGAATTTCTTTGATCGCCTTGCGACACAGCCCTGCAATTTCACGTTCCAAATTCCGTACACCCGCTTCCCGCGTGTAATAACGAATAAGGTCACGAATGGCATCATCCGATATTTTGAATTCGGTTTCTTTCAATCCGGCATTGCTGATTTGTTTTTTAATCAGGTGACGTTTGACGATCTCCAGTTTTTCATCTTCGGTATAGCCAGACAAACGAATGACCTCCATGCGGTCCAGCAAAGGCTGAGGCATTTTGAGAGAGTTCGCCGTGCAAATGAACATGACATCCGAAAGATCGTAATCAAGTTCAAGATAGTGATCGTTAAATTTGTCGTTTTGTTCTGGATCCAGCACCTCAAGCAGGGCCGAGCTAGGATCTCCCCGCCAGTCAGAACCCAGCTTATCCACTTCATCAAGCAGGAAGAGAGGGTTGCTGCTTTTGGCTTTCTTCATGCTCTGGATCACTTTGCCAGGCATAGCCCCGATATAGGTTCGGCGGTGACCTCTGATCTCGCTTTCATCGCGCACGCCGCCCAGCGACATACGAACAAAATTCCGGTTGGTTGCTTTGGCAATCGACTCACCCAGAGACGTCTTACCAACCCCGGGAGGGCCGACAAGACACAAGATAGGGCCTTTTACTTTATTGGCGCGTTGTTGAACGGCAAGATATTCAAGAATACGCTCTTTGACCTTCTCAAGACCGTAATGATCTTTGTTGAGAATTTTTTCAGCTTCCCGAATATCTTTTTTGACCTTGCTCGGCTTTTTCCACGGAACCGATAAAATCCAGTCAAGATAGTTGCGAACCACTGTTGCTTCGGCAGACATAGGAGCCATCATTTTAAGCTTCTTCAATTCACCCAAAGCCTTTTCCTTGGCCTCTTTGGTGAGCTTGGTCTGATTGATCCGCTTTTCCAGTTCGGACATTTCATCGCCGCCTTCGGAATCACCAAGCTCTTTCTGAATCGCCTTCATCTGTTCGTTCAGGTAGTACTCGCGCTGTGTTTTCTCCATCTGACGTTTGACACGTCCGCGAATGCGTTTTTCAACTTGCAAAACGCCGATCTCGCCTTCCATCAAACCGAAGATGTGTTCAAGGCATTCCGCGGTACTCGTAATCTCCAGTATCTTCTGCTTTTCCTCGATCTTGAGGGATAAATGCGAAGCGATGGTATCCGCCAGCTTGGCAGGATCATCAATTTGATTCATTGAAACGATAACTTCTGGAGGAATTTTTTTGTTGAGCTTCACATACTCCTCGAACTGGGTAATCACGGCGCGTGCCAAGGATTCCAGCTCTTCGCTATTCACATTTTTTTCTTCCCCCATTGCGGCTTCGGCTTCTAGGAAGTCTGGATTGGGAACAAATCGCGCCACCTTGGCCCGCCGATCTCCCTCAACAAGCACCTTAACTGTTCCATCAGGAAGTTTGAGCAATTGCAAAATAGTCCCAATTGTTCCCACATCGTAGAGGTCTTCGGCCAGAGGATCATCCACCGATGGAGATTTCTGGGTAAGAAGCAAAATCTGCTTGCCGCTTTCCATGACCTTTTCGAGAGCTTTCACTGATTTCTCGCGCCCAACAAACAAGGGCACAATCATGTGGGGAAAAACCACAATGTCGCGGAGCGGCAAAACAGGATATTGTTTGGGAGAGAGCAAGCGAAAACCGAGCATAAAAGACCTCAAAATAACTCACGAAACCTCGAACCGAGAGGGTACACCATTTTGGCAAGAATAACTCCTACCTTCCACAGAAATGGTTAATTTTTTTGTAAAAGCAAGGGGCCTGCAGTCGCAAGCCCCCTTTGATAAATTATGAAAAGAAGCCGTTAGGCCTTATCTGGCTCAGACTTGGGAATGTCATTGCGGGTGGTTACAACATGATCGACCAAACCAATTCCTTTGGCTTCCTCTGCTGAAAGCCAGCGGTCCCGATCCATCATTTCTTCTAGAACTTTGTATTTCTGTCCAGTATGCTTGACATAGGCCTCGGTGAGAATTTTCTTGAGTCTGATAATTTCCTGAGCCTGAATCTCAATGTCAGAGGCCATCCCCTGCGCCCCGCCCGAAGGCTGGTGAATCATGATGCGAGAATTCGGGAGGGTATAGCGTTTTCCGGCCGCGCCCGCCATCAAAAGAAAGGACCCCATCGAGCACGCCTGACCTATGCAAACCGTGGCCACGTTGGGCTTGATGTATTGCATGGTGTCGTACATGGCAAGCCCAGAACTAACAACCCCCCCGGGAGAGTTAATGTAGAAATAAATATCCTTGTTGGGGTTTTCCGATTCAAGGAACAAAAGCTGAGCACAAATCAGGGACGACACATTGTCGTTAACACCCCCAACGAGGAAAATGATCCGTTCTTTGAGAAGACGGGAGTAAATGTCATAAGCGCGCTCCCCCCGATTGGTCTGTTCGATAACAGTCGGAACGAGATAGTTGTTATAAACATCAATCGGGTCGAGGTCTTTAATCATAATGATGTACGCCTTGGAATTCGTTAACGGTTGGAACGACGGGCAGGATTCTAGCCCTTGTTCCGCTGAGATTATCCTGTCCCGCCCTCACATTCAAGCCCTTGATTTTTC
>JAGOQV010000079.1:0-2133 GCA_018063145.1 Alphaproteobacteria bacterium | reverse complement strand
CTTGATTTTTCTGCCCATCTGGATTACCCCCGCCGCATGGGCCCGTAGCTCAGCTGGGAGAGCGCATCGTTCGCAATGATGAGGTCGGGAGTTCGATCCTCCTCGGGTCCACCATCTTCGAAGCAAACCTGTATTTCAAGAAAACTTGACATAATCTAAAAAAAATCGTAGCTTAAACCGTGGTTACAAACCCTTTTGCTTCTGGATGATCAAAATATGGGCGGATGGTGGGAGAAAGACAGCACAATCAATCGGTTGGTGGATTGGTCCTATAGTCTGCATAAAGCACATCCCCATCAACGGATCCTCGCTTTAGGCCAATCAGCGGCATGGATTGTCCAAGGGGTTGGAATGATAAGAAAGTTGCGGAGAAAGGATGCCAATATCGGATTTATTCCATTCACAGGGGCCTTTCTGGACCGTGATACGGATTCAGACTCCCCCCACATGGAGTTTCAAGAACGCGATCTGGAACGCCCACCAAGCGATCGGCTTATTCCTTATTTTAATCTTTTATCCTCAATCAGAGCACAACCAAAGGATCTAACAGCAACCGCCCAGAAGGTTGTGATTGCAGAAATGATAAAGTCTGGAAATGGGCTTGCCTCCTTTTTAGATACGCTGAGCCGGGGAGATTTGCAGGGTTTTGTCCCTATTCGTCCGGATGATATTGAAATATACGTATATGACACAAATCCTCCTTCAAATAGGAATACGCTCAGGGTACCAGGACACGAAGATGCGTTCCATATTCATCGCAAGCTCTTAACCTATCAAGATGCTGATCTTATGGAGAATATTACCCCTCACAATAGAGCCAATGACACATCATCTCGCTTGGTACCAATGTACCGCCTCGCCGCAACTGCGGGTGAAAAAGGCCTAGAAATTATCCCCAACCAAGATGTTCGCAAATTGATTAGAGCCGCTCTTCATAAGGAAATACAGCATCGTGAACAGAATGCCTGCGTTCTCGCCGTTCATCCCTAAAAAGGGGGAAGAAGCTTGTTAGCATTTCTTCCCCTTTTCCGATTCTTTCGAAATTCTTGTGAACAACACCCTGCGTGCGACAAAGAGCTGCACCTTGTACGGAAAATCTTTGCGCTACACCTAACGCCTAGGAAATTTCGATGAGAGTATTGATCTGCGTCAACACCAGCTAATGGATGCGGCTTTATACTCCACATTTTCTCACTTTCTCCGTTTGCAACCCATTGACCGAGGACCTTCTGGCTATGTCTTTGTTTGAAAGAATGAAAAATTTGCCGCAAATTATCCTGCGCCCTGTGCCGGTTGGCCTCTTTCAACCCGTTTTGGGACGGCTTATTGAGACCGTCATTCGCAATCATCCCGATATATTCGACCGCCTTGAATCCAGCCACTATAAATCTATTCTGATTAACCCCACCAATTTTCCCTTTGTGTTTTTGCTCAAACCAAATCCTCAGGACCCTTTTCTGCGGGCTTATCGGCGGCGGAATGCTCCAGAATGCGATGCGCGTATATCTGGAAGCTTTCTCACTCTTTTGCGGATGGTTGACGGTCAACTGGATGGAGACGCTCTGTTTTTCACGCGGGACCTCAGTATTGAGGGCGACACAGAAATCATTGTTTCCTTGAGGAATGCTCTGGATGACATGGAAGGGAGTATCGCCGATGATATTGCCAAATTCTTCGGGACAGCCGGACACGTTGCCCTGAACGCTCTTCGCAATCTGGATGGAAAGAAGGTTCACCTATGAGCCCAAAGAAAGAAGCCCTCACAAGGCCAGAATTGGTTTGTCCAGCTGGAACGCCGGCAGGTTTGCGAACCGCCGTTGATGCGGGAGCTGACGCCGTCTATTGCGGATTTCGTAACGCAACCAATGCCCGCAATTTCCCCGGGCTCAATTTTTCGTTTGAAGAACTCGAAAGCAGCGTAACCTACGCCCATGAACGCGGGAAAAAAGTTCTTCTTGCGACCAATACCTTTCCTCCGGCTGGGCACACGGACTTGTGGAAGAAGGCAATTGAAGATGGAGCAAAAGCAGGAGTTGATGCCTTCATTGTGGCCGATATTGGCGTAGCTGACTATGTGGCCCAGAACCATCCAGACATACGGCTCCACTTATCTGTTCAGGCGGGGGCCTCCTC
>JAGOQV010000017.1:12899-27555 GCA_018063145.1 Alphaproteobacteria bacterium | reverse complement strand
GGCACGATTGCCCCAATGCGCCCGATGTTGCGGGAATGATGTATGAAAGATGTTTGTCATGGGCCCCCCGTGAGAGAACAGATTATGAGCGGTTTTGCTCCTGTTATGCCAATAACTATGCCCGCCGATTTTCTAAAAACCCGAGCGATAGTCTGTTGGTTCAAGAAGCCCAAATGACGGCCTCGCTTAGCGAGTGCGATGCCGGATGGGTCACCAAAGAGCGTCTGGAACGGCGCGATCTGGTTGAGCAGCTCAAGGAAAGAGGACTCTACAAACTTCTTTTCCCCGGGGCGGTTGAGTTTAACGCTGCAAAAAGACGGGCTGAAGAGAAGAAGAAGCGGGACCAACAAATTCTGAACCCTGACGCACCGTAGTTTCCAACCCTTCCGCTTTGCTCAAAATGTGAGCATTATAAAACGCCTTGAGGGCCGCTCTGGTTTCAGCAAGGTCTTTCTGTCCAGTTTGTTGTGCGGCCAGACTCATGCGCGTGAGCATGACCCCTCCGGCCACTACAAAAAAGAGAGAAAGATACGGAACCGCAACCGCCGCGATTTTATCTAAGGATTTGGATTCCTGCAAAAGATAGGCAGTTGCTGCGCTGAGATGGCTGAGGGCCGCTTTAAGAGCATCATCCCCAGATTGCGCCGCAGTTTTTTGGGCTTCTTCTATCCAATCACCTGTGGCTCGTCCTTGGTCTTTGATGGTTTTGCGAAAGAGTAGGTCGGCAGCTTGAATGCCGTTGGTTCCTTCGTAAATAGGAAGAATGCGAGCATCACGATAAAATTGGGCAGCACCGGTTTCTTCGATAAAGCCCATTCCGCCATGAACTTGAATCCCAAGGGAGGCAACTTCAACGGCCATATCGGTACAGCCGGATTTCACGATGGGGGTCAAAAGGTCAACCCGCGCTTGCGCGGCAGCATCTCCGGCCTTGGCTTTGTCGAGATAAAAAGCAGCTTCGTAGCTTAGCGCACGTCCGGCATCAATCAGAACCTTCATGGTGAGCAGCATTCTGCGAATATCAGGATGTCCAATAATGGCAATGGTTTCTCCGCCGCTCAAAGGTTTGCCCTGCAAGCGATCCGAGGCATAAGCAAGAGCGGTTTGAAAGGCCCGCTCGGCCACAGCTACGCCTTGAAGCCCAACCGAAAGACGCGCATTGTTCATCATGGTGAACATATATTTCAGGCCGTCATTTTCTTTGCCAACCAGATAGCCGATAGCTCCCCCTTTCTCACCGAATTGCATGGTGCAAGTGGGCGAAGCGTTGATCCCCAATTTGTGTTCGATAGATACGCACGTCACATCATTGCGGGTTCCGTCTTCAAGAATTTTGGGCACAATAAAAAGAGAAATGCCTTTGACCCCTTCGGGAGCATCTGGCAAACGAGCAAGAACCAGATGAATAATATTGGCGGCCATATCATGTTCGCCGTGAGTGATAAATATTTTCTGTCCGGTGAGGCGATAGGTTCCGTCTCCGGCTCGCTCGGCTTTGGTTCTGATGAGAGAAAGATCGGAACCAGCATGAGACTCGGTCAGGTTCATGGTTCCAGTCCATTCCCCCGAAATTAACTTGGCAAGATATTTCTCTTTTAACTCGTCTGATCCGTGGGTCGAAATAGCCTCAACCGCCCCTTGCGTCAGAAGAGGGCATAGGCCGAACGAAAGGCTCGAGGATTGCCACATTTCCTGAAGAGGAAAGGACATCAACCACGGAAGCCCCTGTCCGCCATAGTCAGGGTCAAAAGGAACAGCATTCCATCCCCCTTCGCAAAAGGCTTTGTAGCCTTCTTTGAATCCCTTGGCAGTGGTAACGGCTCCCTCTTGCCATGTGCTGCCTTGGCGGTCGCCGCTTTCGTTCAAGGGAGCCAGTACTCCAGAAGCGAGTTTGGCCGCTTCTTCTAAAACCGCGCTGACCATCTCGGCATCAAGATCTTCCCGCCCTAAAGCCGCAAGAGGAGTGACCGAGTTGAGCAAAAAAGCCATATCTTGTAGGGGAGGGGTATAAGAGGGCATCAAAAATCTCCGTAAAAGGGGTTTCACTGTACAGCTTAGACGACATAAATTGAATAAATTTATGTCTCGCGTTCAAACGCCACGCAGGCTCCGTCCCATAAGGGACGAGGACGCAGTCGCATCCTTTATAGCGCACCTCAAATGAAATGATTATGAAGTGGTGCGCTATATAGCAAATGTTTTGCTGCTTTTGGAACCCATTTGGCACAGGGTTTGCATTTTACTTCCCAAGACCCCCTTACGGACTAGGCAAAATTTATGAGTTATGGCATTAAAAACCCCTCTTCAAGCGATCTGCAGGCCCTGAGCCAGCGGGCAGGGGTAAAAATTGCCGGTGCCATCCAAACTGCCAGCGCACAAACCGGCGTCGATTTCTCATATTTGTTGCAACAAGCCAATGTGGAAAGCAGTTTCAAAGCCAATGCCAAGGCTAAAACCAGCTCGGCGAGTGGTTTGTTCCAGTTCATTGAAAGCACATGGATTGGCGTCGTCAAAAAATACGGTGACAAATACGGGTTGGACAACCTCGCCAGCAAAATTTCCGACAGCGGCAGAGTGAGCAGTTCCAGAGTGCGCCAACAAATTCTTGAGCTGCGCAAAGATCCTAAAATTGCGTCTTTAATGGCCGGAGAGTTTGCCGCAGACAATCGCGAATATCTCCAAAAGACAGTTGGGGGAAAAATTGGTTCTACGGAGCTTTATATGGCTCATTTCATGGGAGCAGGTGGAGCGTCTGAGTTTCTCGGGGCCCTTTCGCAGAATCCAAACGCCAAAGGGGTAGCCCTGTTTCCTGAAGAAGCGCGAGCGAATAAAGGAGTGTTTTATACCTCCGCAGGGAAGCCTCGCTCCTTGGCCGAGATTTATGCTCATTTTGATAGCAAGTTCCAAATTCAAGGCGAGGAGAATGTCTTTTCTGAAGAAGGTTCCGCCCAATTGGCTGCGCTGGACTGCGCGGTTAAGTCTGATTCCTCTTCATCGTGTAACCAAGACCTTGCCGCAGTTAAAGCGCGGAATATCTACAACGAAGAAACTGGAAAATGGATGCGGTCTTTGACCCCCCATTCCAGCAATGAGCAAATGGCCTTGGGGGGGTATAGAAAAAATTCCGGTGGGCTCGCCTCCCTCCAGAATCTGATGATAAATCCTGTTGATGTTCTGGCCCTCATCCAAGATGAAGCTCATAACGACGAAAGCCGCTATAACGCTTAGAGGCTGTTTCTAAAACCCCACCTTGTTCTCTCCCTCACCCTGACCCTCTCCCTCGAAGGGGAGAGGGAAAAAGAGGGGAAACGTCCTCTCCCCTTGTGGGAGAGGATTGAGGTGAGGGGAGGTTCTAGTGCGCCAAACCAAAAAAGAAAGATGGGGATGGCCTTAGAATGCCAGAGGCATTCAGGCCATGACGAAGCTAAAAATTGTCATCTCCGCGCAGGCGGAGATTCGGCAACAGAGTTGATAATGAAAGATGTTTTTTAGGGGTTCCCTAGAACCCCGCCCTTTGGTGCGGCGCAGAATGACCTTTCCCCTCTTTCCGTGATAAGGTTAAGACAAATCCTGAAATTGACCTTTCAAAGCAGAGGGACATCATGTCATTCGAAGAACGATTCAATCCTCCTCACGAGCTTGCAAAAACAGCTCATATCACCGCAGAAAAATATAGAGAATATTATGAATGGTCTATGCAAGATCCAGATGGGTTTTGGGCCGAAATGGCCAAGCGGCTTGATTGGATCAAGAGTCCAACGCTTATCAACAATTCAACTTTTGAAGGCGATGTTTCCATTAAGTGGTATGAAGACGGCATTCTGAATGCCTGTTACAACTGCGTGGATCGGCATTTGCCGCATCGTGCGCAGCAAACCGCTTTGATTTGGGAAAGTGACGATCCATCGGTTGATGCTCGTGTGACTTATGCAGATCTCAAAGATCATGTCTGTCGTCTCTCCAATGCGCTCAAGGCCAAGGGAGTCAAAAAAGGTGACCGCGTAACCATCTATATGCCGATGGTTTTAGAAGCCGTTTATGCCATGCTGGCCTGTGCGCGGATCGGAGCCGTTCATTCAGTTGTCTTCGGCGGATTTTCTCCTGAGTCCTTGAAGGATCGCATTCTTGATTGTGATTCAACTTTCCTGATAACGGCGGATGAGGGGCTGCGCGGCGGCAAGAAAATTCCGCTCAAGGCAAATGTGGATGAAGCGTTAAAACAATGTCCGGCAGTCAAAACGGTTCTGGTTATGAAGCGAACTGGTGGCGAGATAGGTTGGACCGAAGGCCGCGATATCTGGTGGGAAGATTTGGTTTCTCCTCAATCAACTGAATGTCCTGCCGAACCGATGAATGCCGAAGATCCTTTGTTTATTCTCTATACGTCTGGTTCGACAGGCAAGCCAAAGGGAGTTTTACACACAACTGGTGGGTATTTGGTCTATGCCAGCTTAACCCATGAATGCTCTTTTGATTATCAAGCGGGCGATGTGTATTGGTGTACGGCTGATGTGGGGTGGGTCACAGGACATTCTTATATCGTTTATGGCCCTCTGGCCAATGCGGCAACGTCTGTGGTGTTTGAAGGAATCCCTAGCTATCCTTCATGGTCGCGGTTTTGGGACGTGGTGGATAAACACGGTGTCAATATTTTCTACACCGCGCCGACAGCCATTCGCGGACTTATTCGTCAAGGGGATGAGTGGGTCCAGAAAACATCCCGCCGTTCGCTCCGCATTTTGGGAACAGTGGGTGAGCCGATCAATCATGAAGCATGGTTGTGGTACTATCATATTGTGGGTGAGGGGCGTTGTCCGATTGTCGATACATGGTGGCAAACCGAAACGGGTGGACATTTGATTACACCGCTCCCCGGGGCAACTGTGACAAAGCCCGGGTCGGCGACATTTCCCTTCTTTGGGATTCGTCCGGCCATTGTTGATAATGACGGAAATATCTTAGAAGGCCCCGCCGAAGGGAATCTTGTTATGCTAGGAAGCTGGCCCGGGATGATGCGCACCGTGTTTCGGGACCACGAGAGATTCAAACAAACCTATTTCAGCACCTTTAAGGGAATGTATTTTACAGGCGATGGGGCGCGGCGTGACGAAGAGGGTTATTACTGGATCACGGGCCGCGTGGACGATGTCATCAATGTGTCTGGCCATCGGCTCGGCACAGCAGAGATCGAAAGTGCGATTGATGAACATCCTTTGGTGTCTGAATCGGCGGTGGTTGGATATCCTCACGACTTGAAAGGGCAGGGGATTTACGCCTATGTTTCTTTGCAAGAAGGGAGTCTCCCGAGTGAGGAAACAAGGCAGGAAATTATCCAGACCGTTCGCAAAGTCATTGGTCCGATTGCATCGCCTGATGTGATTCACTGGACCCAGTATCTGCCAAAAACACGCTCGGGAAAAATTATGCGCCGCATCTTGAGAAAAATCGCGGCGAATGAATTTGACAGTTTGGGCGATATATCAACCCTCACTGACCCAAGCGGCGTAGAACAGTTGATTGAAGTCCGGAAAAAAGAGACAAAAATATCCTAGCAGGCAAGGCGGAAGTCTTTGCGCACGTCGCGCGGAGGTTTGGTGTTTTTTAGCACCAGACCTGCCCACACCATGAAGGCAATCATGCGCTCAAACGTTTCCGATTGAGTGTCGGATTTTCCCCGATAGATAGGCTGGGGCTGTCCGTATTTCTGAGCCTTAATCATGATTTCGGCTTGTTCTTGAATGAGGGGATCCTCCTTCAATTCGATCAAGCGCGTTTCAACCGCTCCGCGCAGGCTGTCATGCATATCCCACGCGACTTCGGTCATCGGATCTTCGGAGCCACGGTCAACCAAAAGCCGCCCAAGACGAGATTTCGCTTCACTATATTGTTTGAACAACTGAGCCAACAGAGGATCAAGCCGCAGGTAAATTTGAATGAATTGCCAGCTCTTGTCCTCGGGAATGTTTTCTAATTCCTCAGGAAGAATATGGTCTAAACGAGTGACCATCTGGTTCATCAATAGATCGGTTGAAGGGCTATTCATGTTGGGTTCTCTAAAATCTCCCTCCAGATATACCTTCAAGATATGAAAATCTTATTAATCGCAGTGGAAAAATAAAAATGTCCCTTGCCTGAAGCAAGGGACATAAAAAGATCAATTAACAAGATAATAAAGCTGTTTCAAAAGTCCGTCATCGCCCGAATTTGACGGAAGACAAATTCTAGGGCGATCCATGCGCACAGATATTTCTGGATTCCCTTAGAATTTTTCTATCAAAAAATTCAGGGAATGACGAGACCTAGGACTGTTGCAACAGGTCCAATGGTTAGGCGGCTTTTGGGGCCAAAGATGCTGCGGCAATAGCTCCTATTTTGGCAACAGTTTCTTGCATTTCTACAGGACTGGAGTGGGCCGTTTGTAGAGCTTTGAAGGCGGCGGTTAAATTTTCGTATATTTGTTCGGAAAGACCGATATCGCAACCTTCTTCCAATTTAGATAAGACATCCTTCGTGATATTAGCCACATAGACAGGGACCAGTTGCAGAGGAATTTGACGATTATCAATGGACCCAATCGAGGTTGCTGCGGATTCTGCAAAAAGCCTTGCCAATCTCTCGGCTTCTACGCTTTGGGTGTGGGGGCTGGGCGGGTTCAGGGTGGTGATGCTCATTTCTTCCTCTATTTATACTGTTTATACCGTAAATTTGCGCCACCATATCAATATTATGGTAACATTACAAGTTTTTTATGGGTGCAGACATCTCGGTCGTGCCAGAAATCTAATCATTTTACTATCAACCCATCCTACCACACAGGGGGACTAAACAATCAGAGTTCTCAGATGTGGCCTAGAGTCAGTCTGGAAACAAAGCACGTATTTTATCTCTATTTTCAGTCAATATCTTCCTTGTAGGCGAATGGATAGCTTGAGTATCTTGTAAAACCTCAGGAAAGAGGTAGCTCATCATAGCGCTAGTTAATTCTTTTTCTCTTTTACCCTCATCATCAATCCGACTTATATGAGTTGTTCCTGGTATCCATATGTTAGGCTGAAGGTTACCGAAGAAAGAATTTGGTGGAGGACTGTAGTCTCTTGGACGACAGAAATCCTCATTCATTTCTCCACTAGACATCACTACACCCATGACATCGTACCCTTGTTCGTTATAGAGGCATGACAAGCTCTCCCTATAGGGAGCGTCTAGATCATAGAAGTTGCCACCTCTTACATGTATAGCTCCACATAAGTGAATATGTATTTTAGGCCTGTGTGTATCTATAATTTTTGTTGTTTGGGCAAAAGCGAATTGATTTCTCAAAAGGATCCCTCTAGGGCTTTGGGGGCAAACTTCATTTGAAGGATTAGGGTAAGTATCCGTCGGAGCTATTATCCACGAGCCATGAGGCAATTTCATAAAAGAAGTATCTGTAAACTGACAACCAATTCCCCACTTTGAAACTGTTCTTAACATAGATGCACGTGCGGCTGGTGCAAAACGAGCAGATTCTTCGATACAAGCCGCAACACAATCCATCACCAATGAATTATCAATTTTTTCAGATATTAGTTCTTCTATTCGTTGTGGTAAATCATGTCTGAGTTCGTAGCTTATAGTAATATCTGATGGGCTAAAACAGGACAGTAAATCTTTAATAATTACAAGATGTGCTAGAGAGTGGCTTATGTTTGTGTGGTCCTCTCCGACAAGCAGGATAAATGGTTTTTCTTCATGAAATCTAATTTCTAGGTGGTTCATAAGATCTGTTAGCAAATAACTCCGCCTAATATAACGTAGAAGGTTGGCAGCAGATTTTGCTCCTACTTCACTCATTTTCTCTTCCATCGCGACTGATCCGTCTCCTTAAAGGAGTCCAAGAAGAACAACATTGCCTATTTACGTAACTTTGATTTTATACCGTAAATTTGCGCCACCATATCAATATTATGGTAACATTACAAGTTTTTTTATGATGGTCTTCTCAGCCGGAATTTTCTAGTGTAGAGCCATGAGAATCCGCCATTTACCAGAAACCCTTGTCAACCAGATTGCCGCAGGGGAAGTTGTTGAACGTCCCGCCGCTGCTGTGAAAGAGCTGGTGGAAAATTCGATTGATGCTGGATCTAG
Source organism: Alphaproteobacteria bacterium (assembly GCA_018063145.1). Lineage (GTDB taxonomy): Bacteria > Pseudomonadota > Alphaproteobacteria > Micavibrionales > Micavibrionaceae > UBA1573. Next base: position 19,428 of record JAGOQV010000017.1, on the reverse strand, counting down.
CCGGATTGAAGTTGATCTGCGCGAGGGAGGCAAAAGCCTGATTGTCGTGCGCGATAACGGATGCGGGATGAGCCGCGAAGAGTTGGTGGCTTCGTTAGATCGTCACGCAACTTCGAAAATGCCGGATGAAGATTTGCTCAATATTCGCTTTCTTGGTTTTCGTGGTGAAGCTTTGCCCTCGATTGCTTCGGTGTCTCGCTTTTTAATCCGCACCCGTGAACAAGGCGGAGAGGGCTATGAAATTGAGGTCGAAGACGGAAGAAAAGGAGAGCCTCGCCCCGCCGCGATCAATGAAGGCACAACCATTGAAGTTCGCGATTTATTTTATCTGACACCGGCGCGGCTCAAGTTCTTGAAAACGACAGCAACCGAATATGGCGCGGTCAAAGATGTTTTGTCTCGCCTTGCAATGTCTCATCCGCAAATTTCCTTTCGCTTCTCTCATAACGGGGCGCAGATTTTTCATTATCCGGTTTTGGCCGAGGATATGCTGGAGCAAGGCCGCCAAAGGATGCGCGATGTCATGGGGCCGGAGTTCATGGCCAATAGCCTTCCCATTCTGGCTGAACGAGGAAACCTAACCCTTCGAGGCTGGACCTCTCGGGCGACTTACAATGTTGGCACAGGTCAAGATCAGTTTATCTTTGTCAATGGACGCTCGGTCAAGGACCGCGTTCTCTTAGGGGCTATTCGTGGAGCTTACCGCGATGTTCTGGCCCATGATCGGTTTCCGGTGGTGGTTCTTTTTCTGGAGATACCACCAGAAGAAGTTGATGTGAATGTGCATCCGGCCAAAACGGAGGTGCGGTTTCGCGATGGAGCTGGGGTACGCGGCTTGCTGGTCAGTTCGATTCGCCACGCTTTGCATGGACAGGATATTCAACCCACAACCTCTTTGACAGAGGATCTCGTGCAAAGACTCCAAGGTTCGGGACTCCAAAGTCCGGCAAACATATCGGTGCGGACCCCGTATAGCGGATTTCAAGGATCTTACGGGGGAAACCAAAGTAGAGGGAGTGTCGGAGGCGGGGCTTTAGCCGAGCGGATTTTTGCAGCTTACCAGCCGCGTATGGAAGTTCCGCCTTCGGCTCGTTTTGATGTGCCTGTAGAGGATTCTTCTGCTGCTGAGGATATGAAAGAGTATCCCTTAGGGTCGGCGCGGGCACAGATTCACGAGAATTATATTCTTGCCCAAACCGAAGAAGGGGTTGTGATTGTCGATCAACACGCTGCGCATGAGCGGTTGGTGTATGAAAGATTCAAAACCCAGATTGCGGAGAATGGAATTGAAAGTCAGCGACTTTTATCCCCCGAGATTGTTTCTCTTGATGATGCAGATGCGGCACGGTTGTTGGAAAATAAGGAGTCCTTCGCACGCAGTGGTCTTGACTTAGAATCTTTCGGAACGGGAGCCGTTGCCATTCATTCCATCCCATCGCTTTTGATCGGGCGGGTTGATCTTCCCAAACTGGTGCGAGATTTGGTTGATGAAATTCGTGAGACAGACTCAAGTTCAGGTCTTGAATCCAGATTGAATTCTATTCTGGCAACGATGGCGTGTCATGGGTCGGTTCGTTCAGGGCGGCGGTTGAGTGTTCCCGAAATGAACGCCCTGCTTCGTCAAATGGAAGAAACCCCTCTCTCGGGACAGTGCAATCACGGGCGGCCTACGTTTATCGCCCTCTCTCTTGCTGACATTGAAAAACTTTTTGGAAGGCGATAGTCATGGAAATATCCCGTATGCGTATCTTGGCTTTGTATTTTATGTTTGCTGTTGCCGTTGTGCTCGGGTTATTCCCAGACTTGACGTTGCAGAATGTCAGTTTCCTGCTTTATTCCGTTGTGCTGATTCTTGCCTATGTCTTCCGGTGGGGCCGGAAAAAAAATGATGATCTGGAATCTCATCATTGTACTTATCTGATCCGCAGCATATGGATTTTTTCTTTCCTTGCGGCTGTGGCGATTGTTGGGGCGGGATATATGGTGGGGCAACAAGCCGATGCCTCGGCTTTGGACGAGATATTAAGCCGGATTGAATCAATGGGGCAGGTCCCTTCTGAAGCTGATTTGGATGCCGCTTTCAAGGTCTATTATACAACCAATCAGGATTTAATTTTTCATCTCTACCGTTTGTGGATGTGTCCGGCTCTTGTCTATGGAGCATGGCGCATTATAAGAGGCGTCGTGCGGGCTTTTCGCGGTTATCGCATTGCCCATCCTCGGAGTTGGAACTGATTTTTCCTACGGTTTGGCAAAAGAACAGGATCGGTTCTTTGATTTAATTGGCTGGGGGGTGATTAAGAAGACCGAGCAAAAGGGCGGCTCCGCGCAATTCGCTGCGCAGTTTGGCGCGTCTTTTTTCTTGGTCAGGGGAGGCTCCGTAAATCTCTTCCAGATAAATTTCCGCACGTAAAAGATCTTCAACCAAGGCCGCTTGAAAAACTTGCTCTTGGTCGAGAGCCTCATTCAAGAAAGCAAGGCCGAGAATAAGCGAACCGGTTTCCGCCGTTAGCAAATGAAGGATCGTGAAACGTAAATCATCCAATCTTTCAACCTCGGCCTTCACACGTTCATGTGCGATGAGGGGTTGCTGCAAGGTACTGAGCTGGGTTGTTGTGGAAAGGCTTGTACCGTAACGCCCCGCAAACCATTCAAGGACAGGGTCCCAAATTTCTTTTTGCCGCCGCCCGAAATTTTCAGTCTCTGGAGCGCGATAACAAAGCAAATCTGTGTCCAGATAATCTAGAATCTCGGCTTGATGATCGCTGCGCTGGGGAGATATTTTATCAATCGAGGTCATAACCAACTGCGTAAGCGGCATTGTGTCGGGGCAGATTTTTTCGCCTTGCTCCCGCCATTCTTCGGCCATGTTATCAGCAAGCAGCTTGATTTTTGTCAGCAAAATATTTCTGGTTGGGGTTCTGACAGGCTTTCCATCCAAATGAATCTCATATCCATTCGGGGTACTGGTTATCGAGACGTTTTTATAAAATCGTTTCACTCTTTTGGGGCTTCCGATAGTTTATCGCAGAGCGATTTTGTGTCAGTTTCCTTGGCTTTTGAGTCAATCAGTTGCAAGAAGATTTCTGTGGTCAGGTCCTGTATGGCTAAGGTTTTCGCAGAGCATTCGGTCTTGCCAATGATAATTTTGGCATCTTCAATTTTTTGTCCGTGTCCCCCGTAAGGTTTGAAGTTGCCTGTAATGGTGATATTCCCCAAGTGCATTTCCATGTTATTTTGTTCGGTGAAATGAAAACTTGGTCGTGACCAGTTGATCTCTTTTTCCATTTCAATCCATCCCGTCATGGTTTCGGTTCCATAGGTTCCGCTGAAGGTCAAGCGCGGTTTACGGGCTAGATCGCTGTCATCTATTTTTAAGAGGCTCAGGGTAACAGGATGAGGGCCCCAAATCTCCCCATCGCTTTTTAAGTCTCTTAGCTCAATGTCTTCAATGGTTCGTTTCGAAGTCAGAATGTCAAGAAGTCCAAAGGCAATGCGGCCATAACCAAGGCTGATTTGTTTGTTTGCTTTATTTGTTTGTGCGGTGATGTTTTCTGCCGCAACCGAAAACTGCGGTGCGATGTTAAATTCTTTAAGCGTTCCGATGGTGGCTTTGGCATCAAGGGCTCGCGCCAGAGCTTGTTCCAAGCCATGTCTCTGGGGTTCTCCTACCCCGCTGACCAAACCAAGGACAAGCATACTGCCTCCCATAATTACCACAATGGTTACCAGAAGGCGAAGAATCCAATTTCCAACTTGGGGGCGTTTCGACATGATATTAAGGTCCTCTCGTTACTTTATGTTTTAATCCCAGAAAATGGGTCTTCGGCGTAGGTGGGGTTGAAGCCAAATTCTTTCCATGTGCTCAGCAAATCATCGGGGAGAGGCGCGGAAATATCCATCTCCTCGCCGCTGATCGGATGGCGAAAAATCAATCTTGCCGCATGAAGGTGCAAGCGACCTTCCAGATTCCTCTCGTCAATCAAAGAAGCCATCCCGTTATATTTTTCGTCTCCGATAATCGGGCATCCCAAGCCATCGGCGGCATGAACGCGGATCTGGTGCATCCGGCCTGTCCGTGGCCAGAAAGCAACAAAAGCAGCCTGATGATCGGGGCTTTTTTGAATGACGCGAAACATGGTGCGCGATTCTTTGCCATTTTTATTGTCAATCACCATCGCTTCTTTGCGGGGACCTTCGCCCTTGATAAGCGCGGCGTTTATTTCTCCATGATCTTTGCTAGGAGCCGGAGAGACAATTGCCCAGTATATTTTGCGAATATCCCGTCCGGCAAACATATCACCAAGGGCCTGTGTCGTGCGCAAAGACCGTCCACAAACCAGCACGCCAGATGTATCACGATCAAGGCGGTGGATCAGCCGAGGTTGAACACCTTTGAGGTTGCGCAGCGTTGCCAGCATTCCATCCACATGGCGGCGAATACTCGGCCCGCCCTGCACCGGAAGACCGTAAGGTTTGTTCAAAATCAAAACCTGTCCATCGTCATATAGCGTGATAGATTCAAGAAATTCGCGGTCTCCCAATTGAGGGGAAAAAGTTGTTTTTCCTTTTTTCTCTTCGGCAGGGGGAAGCCGGACATCCTGACCAGCCACAAGGCGTGTATCAGTCTTGGCACGTTTTCCGTCCACGCGCACTTGACCCGTTCTCACCATTTTCTGGAGCAAGGCATAGGGCATTCTAGGCAGATTTTTTTTCAGCCAACGGTCAAGACGTTGGCCATCTTCATCTTCGGCAACGGTGAAATGTTGAACATCGCTCATGAAGATAACGACCTGACGAGAAAAAGGCCGCCACCCGTTGCCAGCAAGGAGAGCAAAACGCTCGCGGTAACATAAGCAATCATCTGGCCAAAGGCTCCACGTTCCCAAAGAAGAACCCCATCAAGAGCAAAGGCCGAGAACGTTGTAAAGCCACCCAGAAAGCCAACCACACAAAACGAACGAATATCTTGGGACCAGCCGGCAATATGGGCAAAATATCCGGCCAATATCCCAATCAACAAAGACCCAATCAAGTTGACGCTCAAAGTTCCCCACGGAAAATCCGGCCCCAGAAGTTTGAGGCAAAGCTGGTTGACGCCGTGGCGTGCTGCGGACCCTAGGGCTCCGCCTAAGGCGATGAGAAGAAGCGTTTTCATAGGCCCACCTTAGAACAAAATTCCAAAGAGGTTAAGTCCTGATGCACCGTATAGGCTGTTTTTGCTACAGTTTCCAAGAACTTGGCTTTGACAAAGGGGCTGCTTTCCATGTTGCCGATTTCATAAAAATGGGGGGTCAGTTGCTGGTAACTCTCTTGCAAAGCGCGAATTTTATCAGCCCGATCTTCAAGATATTCATGAGGGGTATAACGACCTTCGGTTTCATATCGCCGCAAAATGCGTTCTCTCGCCGCAAGAGGACAAGAGACCACCGAAACAATCGCAAGGCGATAACCCAGAACATCGCGGGCAAAGCGGAGCAAGTCAAGATGAGAGGCTGCCGATCCGCCGTTATCAAAAAAAACATTCGCTTTTTTGTGAAGTAAGTCGTGCAGAGCTAGGTAGCCAGCAGAGCGAGCGGGAAGTTCACATTGGACAAAGGCTTCCTTTTTATCACTGGTTCCTTTGTATTCCGGCATTTGTTCCATGATCTGGTCAAAGCCAAGAAGCGTTGGCGAAGGCGTGGCCCACAGATCCGCGAGAGCCGAGAGGAAGCTTGACTTTCCCGCCCCGGGAATCCCCAGCATATGAAGAAGAAAAGGCGCAGGGGAAGGAGAAGCTTCGTCCAAAACTTGGAGGACAATTTTTTGTAAGGACGGCGACAGCTCGTCAAGATCCGGATAAGGAAGAGGAAAATCAGTCATGTCATACCTGTTCCTTGATCTTGAGGATCATCCGGCGGGTGGTATGGCCGAGCGGGAGGGCCAACGCCTCGCCAATCGAAAACCATTTTATACCGAGAGATTCATGGCTGATGACAAACTCAGTTTCAGGGGTTTTGTAAAGAAACCGAATGTCGAAATGGGCGTGAGGCCCTTCTTTTTTTGCAGGATTTTCAGCAACAGGATGCACATCAACGTCAAAAAAACTATCCCCAACAAGGGTTAAGTTGCTAATCCCGCTTTCTTCGATAAGTTCACGACGCGCAACGGATTCAATATCTTCTTCCCCATCGGCATGGCCGCCAAAATTCATCCAACACTTAAAAATAGCATGGTGGTTGAGTAAGATTCTTTCCCTATCCTCACTGACCAGCATGGCAGAACCTGTAATGTGTCCCGGGTTCATCACGTCACGGAAAAAACAGCGCGGCTCGGTATTCAGCAAAGAGAGAATGCGGATTTTGTCCATCTCCTCTTCTTTGCTCAAGGAAACACGCAACAAGTCCCGCGCAATATTTTCTCTCATATTTCCTCTCCGTTTTTGGCTTGGCGGAGTTTATCCCAGTATTCAAGTCGTTTCTTTATGTCGCGCTCAAAGCCCCTCTCTACGGGCCTATAAAATTCTTCCCGCGCCATCCCATCGGGAAAA
>JAGOQV010000017.1:10083-12799 GCA_018063145.1 Alphaproteobacteria bacterium | reverse complement strand
TCATATTTCCTCTCCGTTTTTGGCTTGGCGGAGTTTATCCCAGTATTCAAGTCGTTTCTTTATGTCGCGCTCAAAGCCCCTCTCTACGGGCCTATAAAATTCTTCCCGCGCCATCCCATCGGGAAAATAATTCTGTCCTGAAAATCCCTCTGGCGTATCGTGGTCATAGCTATAGCCTTCTCCATACCCGATTTGTTTCATCAATTTTGTGGGAGCGTTGAGAATATGGGCAGGAGGCATCAGAGAGCCTGTCATGCGGGCTTTCTTGCGCACCTCATTATAGGCCACATAAACGGCATTCGATTTCGGGGCTGTGGCCACATAGACAAGAGCATTGGCCAAGGCCAATTCTCCTTCGGGGGAGCCAAGTCGTTCGTAAGTTTCCCATGCCGCCACGCAAAATGGCAGGGCCTGAGGGTCCGCTAAACCAATATCTTCTGTTGCCATGCGAACAATGCGCCGCGCCAGAAAGCGGGGGTCTTCTCCCCCTTCGAGCATCCGCGCAAACCAGTAAAGAGCCGCATTGACATCTGATCCGCGCACCGATTTATGCAGAGCGGAGATGAGGTTGTAATGGCCTTCTTCGGCCTTGTCGTAAAGGGGAGCCCGTTTTTGAACCATCGCGAACAGGGCTGTCTGATCGAGTGGTTTCCCTGTTTTATGCTGGGCAAAAATTTGATCGGCAAGAGTCAGGAGATAACGTCCATCTCCATCAGCCAGAGCCTTTAGGGAGTCTCTTGCTTCAGGCGTTAAGGGCAAAGGATGTTCGTAATGCGTTTCGGCACGGGTCAGTAGATTTTCCAACGCCCCATCATCCAGCCGCTTGAGAACCAAGACTGTGCAGCGAGAGAGCAGCGCGGAGTTCAGTTCAAACGAGGGGTTTTCAGTCGTGGCCCCAATAAGAGTTATGGTCCCGTTTTCTACCACGGGCAAAAACGCATCTTGTTGGGATTTATTAAAGCGGTGAATTTCATCAACAAAGAGCAAAGTTCCTCGCCCCTGTGTCCGGCGTAGCTTCGCGGAATCAAAAACTTTTTTGAGATCCGCGACACCAGAAAAAACAGCCGAGATTTGTTCGAAATGCAAGTCAGAGTGCTGGGCCATGATACGGGCCAGTGTCGTTTTTCCACATCCCGGGGGGCCCCAAAGAATCAGAGAGGGAATCCGTTTGCTTTCCACCATACGGCGCAAGACACCTTCTACTCCCACAATGTGATCTTGCCCCACAATGTCTGCGAGAGTTTGTGGACGCAAAATATCTGCCAGAGGACGGGTTCCGGCGGCGTTCTGGTCTGTTTGGTCTGTGGCAAAAAGATCTGCTGGCATGGGGGCAGATTAGCCGATCTTTTCCCTCCAAACCAGCTCTTCTTTACCGTACAACCAGCGTGCGGTTTTGCCCGTCCGAGTTCACAACGAGAAGCCATCCTTGACGGAAAGGCTTCTGCAGCGCGGAAATGGCTTCGGCTGGCTTGGTGATGGAGATTTTATTGATGGAAACAATGATGTCCCCATTGCGAACAATACGGGCGGCAATCGAGTTTTTCTTAACTTTTTGAACCACAACACCGCTGGCGGGAGCTTTTTTTAGCCCCAATTCGGCAATAACGGCGGGATTGATATTGACCAGAGTTGCGCCTGAAAGAGGGGTTTGTCCATCAAGAGTTACAGCTTCGCGTGCGGGGATTTCAGGCGGAAGAGTCGATTTGAAACTTGCGGTTTTTTGTTCGCCTTTGTGCAGAAAACCGATGGTTGCCTCTTCGCCAATCGGAATCATGGCAAGGCGGAAATGAAGCTCAGCCGCATCATGAATGCTGTGAGATCCTACTGCTGTAATCAAGTCACCTGTGGAGAGCCCTGCGGCTTTGGCTGGACTCATCTCATGCAAAGAGGACACAAGAGCCCCTTTCGGATTTTTGAGTCCCAAAGAAGAAGCAATGTCACTGGTCACGTCTTGCGCGGAAATGCCAAGCCACGGTCTTACCACTCCGCCGTTCTTGTCAACCTGACCTGATTTCCCAGCCGCAATGACCGTGGCCACCATCTCTGACGGAATGGCAAAACCTATCCCTAGCGATCCACCATCTTTTGAGAAAATAGCCGAGTTAATCCCAACAATTCCGCCCGTCATGGAGACCAAAGGTCCCCCCGAATTGCCCGGGTTAATGGCGGCATCCGTCTGAATGAAAAAGTTGAAATCATTGATGTTGAGCGAAGACCGCGCCAGCGCGGAAACAATCCCGCTGGTCACTGTCTGTCCCACCCCGAACGGATTCCCGATGGCAAGCACCAAGTCGCCAACTTCGAGAGTGTCGCTGGGTTGCAAGGCAACAGAGGGGAGAACTTCCCCATTGGTTTCAAGTTGGAGAAGAGCAAGGTCGGAAGCCGTATCAACCAGTTTGATTTTAGCAGGAAATTCGCGCCCGTCAGAAAGGCTGACGGTGATTTCATCCGCATCTTTGACCACATGGGCGTTGGTTACAGCCAGACCAGAGGAGTCAACAATCACTCCTGAGCCAAGAGAGTTTTCTAATCTTTGCTGAGGAACACCAAACCCCTGTCCGAAGAATTGTGAAAAGAAGGGATCATTGGCAAAGGGACTCATTCCTCGCGTGGTTACAACTCGTTTGGTATAGATGTTTATGACGGCGGGCCTTACTTTTTTAACCAGCGGGGCAAAGGACAGGTGAACCTGATCTTGCGAAGAGGGGACCACTCC
>JAGOQV010000017.1:0-9983 GCA_018063145.1 Alphaproteobacteria bacterium | reverse complement strand
CAAAGGGACTCATTCCTCGCGTGGTTACAACTCGTTTGGTATAGATGTTTATGACGGCGGGCCTTACTTTTTTAACCAGCGGGGCAAAGGACAGGTGAACCTGATCTTGCGAAGAGGGGACCACTCCAGTGTCTTGGGCAAGAACCGGAGAAGGCAACACGAAAAGGCCCATAATGGCCAGAAGCAGGGGGAATGTTTTCATGTTTAATGATTTAGGTCGTTCCTTTCCAAATCGCAAGACCCGAAAGAAACGAAAATATTTTTGACATAAACTTTTTAAGGAAGAGCAAGAGATACGGTCTTTTCAGGTCTTCTTAACGCTGCTACGGTCAAGGCTTAAAGAATTCAAGACAAAAGCAGTTGGCCTGAACACATGACAGCACAAGGGAAAACCCCTTCGCTTTTTCACAGCGAAGAGTTAGACCAGAAATATCGGCAATTGGTCCAAACTTTGGATCGGTACGACCGCGCCTATCACGGCGAGGACCAGCCATTGGTTCCTGATTATGAGTACGATGCCTTGAAAGCCGAGTTGCTTGCTCTCATTGCCCAGCATCCCGAATTGGCGGACAAAAAGGTGATGGACAAGGTGGGCAGCAAACCCGCGAGTGGATTCCGCAGTGTGCGCCATGCTCTTCCCATGCTTTCTTTGGCCAATGCATTTAGTGAAGGTGATGTAACCGATTTTGTTGAACGGATTCGCAAATTTTTGAATTTGAGCAAAGAAGACGATTTGGAATTTTTGGCAGAACAAAAAATCGATGGGCTCTCTTGTTCACTGCGCTATGAAGACGGCATATTGGTTGTGGCCGCAACGCGGGGCGATGGGCAAGAGGGAGAAGATATTACCGCGAATGTTCGCACCATAGGGGATATTCCCCAAACCCTTCCTGTGGGGGTCCCGAAAATTCTGGAAGTGCGCGGGGAAATTTATATGCGGCGCGACGATTTTATGCACCTGAACGCCGAACAGGAAAAGCGCGGAGAGAAAATTTTCGCCAATCCGCGCAATGCCGCAGCAGGGAGTGTGCGCCAGCTTGACTCGTCCGTAACAGCGGCGCGTCCTTTGCGTTTTTTTGGTTATGCGCTTGGAGAGGTCAGTACCCCAATTGCACAAACACAAGAGGGGATTCGTGATAAGTTCAGCGAATGGGGATTTGCTCAAGCCATGCCGCAGGCCAGATGCTTGAGCGTGCACGATATTATGCGCTATTATAGCGAAATTGAACGAAGCCGCCCTGATCTTCCTTACGATATTGATGGCGTGGTCTATAAAGTCAACCGCCTTGATTATCAGGAAAGGTTGGGGTTTGTTTCTCGCGCTCCCCGCTGGGCGATTGCTCATAAGTTTCCAGCAGAAAAAGCTGTCACAATTCTAAAAGAAATCGTCGTTCAAGTCGGGCGGACGGGAGCCTTAACCCCTGTGGCCGAACTAGAGCCGATAACTGTGGGGGGAGTGGTTGTTGCGCGGGCAACCTTGCACAACGAAGACGAAGTGGTTCGCAAAGATGTGCGAGTAGGGGATCATGTCGTTATCCAGAGAGCCGGAGACGTTATTCCCCAAGTTGTTGAAGTTCTCCTTGAAAAAAGACAACCTGATTCCCATCCATTTGTCTTTCCGCTGGTGTGTCCGGCGTGTGGGTCCCACGCTGTACGAGAAGAAGGTGAAGTGGTTCGCCGCTGCACAGGGGGACTGATCTGTCCGGCGCAGGCGGTGGAGAGGCTCAAGCATTTTGTTAGCCGGAATGCCTTTGATATAGAAGGACTCGGAGCCAAGATCATCGAAGAGTTTTGGAACGAAGGACTCATTAAAAATCCGGCGGATATTTTCACGATTGAAGAGAAAAACCGGAACAGTTTAACGCCGCTCAAAAATCGTGAAGGGTGGGGTGATCTGTCGGTTAAAAACCTATTCGAATCCATCAATAAGCGGCGGAGTATTTCTCTTGATCGCTTCATCTATGCTCTGGGGATTCGTCAAGTTGGGGAGGCAACCGCCAAAAAACTAGCGGCGGAGTATCACACACTTGATGAACTCCTCGGTAAAATGGAGCAAGGAGATTCTGTTTTGCCTGAACTGATAGCCATTGAAGATATTGGCGCAGCAGTGGCCGGAGATATTTTGGCCTTTTTTGCAGAAGACCATAACAGGACAGTCATCAAAGATTTACTGAAGCAGATTGAAGTAGAGCCGTATGAACCTGTGCGGATGAGTGAAACACCAGTGAGTGGCAAGACAGTTGTCTTTACCGGAACCCTTACCCATATGACGCGCAGCGAGGCCAAGGCCCGCGCCGAAAGGCTAGGGGCGAAAGTTGCGGGAAGCGTTTCAAAGAAAACCAACTACGTCGTAGCCGGAGAAGATGCCGGATCAAAACTCGCCGCAGCACGGGAACTCGGCGTGCAAGTCCTTTCGGAAGAGGAATGGCTCTCCCTCACAGGCAAAGGGCAAGTCTGAGCTGATTACTTTTGATTCTTGAGCGCGCGGTATCTTTGCAGGGCGGCTTCGACTTCGGCAGGATAGTCGCGGCGTTCAACAAATTCCCCCCCGCCAGAGTTGCGGGTCATGGCCATATCCAGAGCACTTACCAGTGTTTCGGAGATGAGATCATCTCCTTGCACAAGAGCTAGCTGCAATGCGTAGAAAATACGATCGCTGAGGCGGTATTTATTGAGGACAAAATCATCATCCATATTTGAAGCTCCGGTTCGGGGTCGTGTCAGAGAATATACGTCATTCCTTTTTCAGGACCATTTAGAACATTCTCGGTTAAAAAAGTAAAGAAGTGGTCAAGAGCCATCTGCCTGTATTCATCGACTTCCATCAAAATTTCGTGCTGAGCCCCTGAAATCTCTAGACTTTTCGCGTGGGGAAGGGCTTGAACGGCGCGGCGAATGGCCGCATTGCTCACGATTTGCTCCTCTCCGGCAAGAAAGACCAAAAGCGGCGTGGAAATATCAGAAAGATACGTCGGTGCGTTCAAAATGGCACAAGAGGCCAAAGCATCTCGTAGCCAGCGATTGGTGGGGCTTCCCGTGATTAAGTGAGCGTTATTTGGGTGCAAAAACAAGGCATCTTGAAGTTTCAACCGTTCGGGATCGCTGGAAAAAGAGCCTTTGACCATCGGGGTTTCTTTGTATCCTTCGAACCAATCGGTTCCGCCCGGAGCGTACCCTTCTCCCTTGACCAAAGTCAAAAATTCGGCGGCGAGGCGGATCAGGCAGGTGGGCCAACCCTCCACAACTTTAATGCCGAGTAGCGGAGCAAACAAAACCCCTGCCGCAAAAATAGTCTGCCCTTTTGATGTTTTGTTATAGTCATGAAGGTAGCGCAGGGCCAAATGCCCCCCCATCGAATGCCCGAGCAGAACAATCGGTAGGCGTTTGTGATTGTTTTCGCTGCAAACAGCGGAACCCAAAACATTCTCATCAATAATTTTGTGAAGACATTTCAGATCCTGTTCAAATCCCTGCGAATGACGTTTATGGGAGTTGGATAGAAAATGGGTGGAACCCCCTTGTCCCGGGAGGTCGATAAAAAAGGGCTTGATATTTCGCCCGATCAACTCGTGGGCCAGTTCAAAATATTGCTCTCCGCTATCGCGCAAACCGCCAAGGAAAACAGCAATGGCTTCGAAGTTCTGTTTCGTTCGGGGTTGGCCGAATCGGGTTTTCACACCGTTTAATGTGGACGTGCCCCAGTCCCATTTCTCAGGAGCTTGAAAACGGGGTTGGTTGAGCAAGGAAGAGGCAGGTAAATCAATCATGCACAGCAGCATATCTGGCTTGCGGCAGAGGTCAAGATGTCTGTGGGAGAAATTATCCGTGACGGACAAACCAAAACCCGCTGCGAGGAGGGACAAGCAGCGGGTTTCATATATGGTCGGTTGGTCTGAGGTGTCTTAGGTAAGACTTCAACGCTGAAACTATGAATTCTTATCTTCTTTCATCATGGCAGAGGAATATGGCGGAATTTTGGTCCTCTTGTGCCATAATTGGCCATAATTTGAAATTTTCTTGGTTTTTGGCAAAAATCATGTGCTTTGCACTTGGAAAAAAGGGGAATTTTCGGGTAAAGTCAAAGCCTTCGTCACATTTGGAATAGGAAATTTAATTGCTATGAAAACCGTTAAGGATATTCGTTCTGACTATCTCGGCTATTTTGCTAAACATGGCCATGAGGTCGTCCCCTCCAGCTCGCTGATTCCTCACAATGATCCGACGATGATGTTTGTTAACTCGGGCATGGTCCAGTTCAAGGATATTTTTACCGGCAAAGAAACTCGCCCCTATAAACGGGCCACCACCGCGCAAAAATCTGTTCGCGCCGGCGGCAAGCACAATGATCTGGACAACGTGGGATATACCGCCCGCCACCATACGTTTTTTGAAATGCTGGGAAACTTTTCCTTTGGCGATTATTTCAAACCGGATGCCATTCCGTTTGCGTGGGAGATGGTTACCAAGGTTTTAGAACTTCCGAAGGAACGTCTTTGTGTCACGGTGTATCATGACGATGATGACGCTGCTGCCATTTGGAAAAAAGTTGCGGGGCTGAGTGATGACCGGATTATCCGCATTCCCACCATGGATAATTTCTGGATGATGGGAGATACGGGGCCTTGTGGTCCGTGTTCCGAAATTTTTTACGATCATGGTGACCATGTTCAAGGCGGCCCTCCCGGGAGTGCCAATGCAGATGGGGATCGTTTCATCGAAATCTGGAATCTGGTGTTCATGCAGTATGAGCAACACCCAGATGGAAGCCGGACACCCTTGCCAAAACCATCGATTGATACAGGCATGGGCCTTGAACGCGTGGCGGCCATCATGCAGGGCAAGCACAACAACTATGATACGGATTTGTTCCAATCCATCATCCAGCATACGGCTTCGCTGACTGGTGTTGATCCTAATGGAGATCAAGCGGCTTCGTTCCGCGTCATTGCCGATCATCTGCGCTCGGCGGCGTTTCTGATTGCCGATGGTGTCATGCCTTCGAATGAGGGAAGAGGTTATGTTTTGCGCCGGATTATGCGGCGTGGAATGCGTCATGCTCACTTGTTAGGGGCGAAGGACCCTATCATGTACCGTCTATTTCCTACCCTGCAATCTCTCATGGGTGAGGCCTATCCCGAACTTTATCAGGCTCAGGCCCTCGTCACTGAAACTCTCAAAATGGAAGAAAGCAAATTCAAGCAAACCCTAGATCGGGGGATCAAACTTCTTGATGAGGAAACCGCCAATCTTGGTACAGGATCTCTGTTGAAGGGAGATGTCGCTTTCAAACTTTATGATACATTCGGCTTCCCGCTTGACTTGACGCAAGACGCTCTGAAACTACGCGGCATTGATGTTGACACGGACGGGTTTAATGCCTGTATGCAGCGGCAACGCGAGGATGCCCGCAAGGCATGGGCCGGATCGGGTGAAGTGGCCACGGAAAAATTCTGGTATGACTTGTTGGAAAAACAGGGCGGAACGGAGTTCCTTGGTTACGATAAAGAATCAGCCGAAGGTCAGATCAAGGCTATCGTCAAAGATGGTCAAGAGGTTTCAGAAGCCCAAGCCGGCGATGAAGTGCGGATTGTTCTCAACCAAACACCTTTCTACGCTGAATCCGGTGGTCAAGTTGGTGATATGGGGACCATTACATCTCCTTCTGGAGCTTTCATCGTAACCGACACCGAAAAGAAACTGGGTAAAATTCATGCTCATGTTGGTCGTGTGGCCAAAGGGACTTTCAAGGTTGGGGATGCTGTGGAACTAAAAGTTGATCCGGCCCGTCGTGCTTCGATCAAGGCTCACCATTCGGTGACTCACTTGCTTCATGAAGCTTTGCGTCAAACGCTGGGGGATCATGTCGCCCAAAAAGGTTCCTTGCAAACCTCAGACCGGACGCGGTTCGATGTATCGCATCCTTTGGCTGTGACGGCTGACCAGCTTCATGAGGTCGAGCGCATGGTCAACGAAGAAATCTGGGCCGATACTGAAGTCGTCACGCGTCTCATGGGACTTGACGAAGCGAGAGAGTCCGGAGCCCGTGCTTTGTTCGGTGAAAAATACGATGCCGAAGTGCGTGTGGTTTCAATGGGACGAACGGCGCAAGGAGTCAACCATCCTTACTCGGTTGAACTTTGTGGAGGAACCCATGTTAAGCGCACCGGAGAAATTGGCTTGTTCAAAATCGTCAGTGAAGGAGCTGTCGGGTCGGGTATTCGCCGGATCGAAGCTGTTGCCGGAGCCACGGCTCTGGCCTATCTTGAAGAACAGGAAAACAGACTTCTTGCAGCGGCGGGTGTTCTAAAAGTTCAACCCGCCGATGTCGCCGATCGTGTCCGGCACTTGATGGAAGACAAAAGAAAACTTGAATTGGAGCTTTCAAACCTGCGCCGGAAAATGGCAACAGGGGGAAGTGAATCAAGTGGGCCTACGGCAAAAGATGTTGGCGGAGTGAAATTCATTTCGCGGGTCTTGCCGGATGTTCCCGCCAAGGATCTCAAACCTATGGCCGATGATCTCAAAATCAAAATCGGATCAGGGGTCATTGCCTTGATTGCTACGAGTGAAGGCAAGGCTTCTTTGGTGGTGGCCGTGACCGATGATTTGACAAGCCGCATTAGTGCCGTGGACCTCGCCAAAGTCGGGGCCATTGCTTTGGGAGGTTCAGGCGGCGGTGGTCGTCCTGACATGGCTCAAGCTGGCGGAACCAACGCCGACTCCGCCAACGATGCGGTCGATGCTATCGAGCGCAAACTAGCAGGGTAAGAAAGGGGTCGGGCCGAGGCTGTGCTGTTTCTTGTTCATTCAAATCCGCCCAGAAATTTTTTTGGTCAGACGAACATTATTGATTTGTCTGGAGAGTTTCTGGCCGCTCAGGAGGACAACATCAGAAGTCAAGATCTGATGTTTCGTATTTGCGAGGGGTTTGAAAAAAATGATTATAAAGGCCTTGGCAAATCTTTGTGTACGTTGTTTCGGCACGCAGGGAAGTTGAAACTACAATTTCCTGTTTATGGGCCAAGGCCTAGCCGTGGGCAAAGAAATACGTATGAAAACGCACTTGCTTTTTGGGACCATGCTGTCAAACGGTTGAGCCGAGAGAAGCCGGATACAGGGGCGTGCGTGGCCATGGACGCGTTGGATCATATCGAGAAGAAATTTTTATTGTATGGCGATTTGAAAACATCTGTCTTTGGGGCCGTTGTTTATGCGGCGGACGAGGCTGTTTATGATGATCCAAGACTTTTGCCCCGCGTGGTGGATGCTCTGGAAAGAGTTCTGATGAACACCGCTGGTCATCTTGTCTATCCGGAAATGGAGGAGTTGTTTTTTGAGGCAGGGGAAGAATGGCGGGATCTCATGGCCAAGGCTTCGCCTTCCTTAAGAGAAAAAAGTATCGAAGTTCTTACAAATCGGCAAAATTTTTCCGATGAGCCGATTGAAGAACTACAAGATCTTCTCGAGTCCGTCAGGGGGTATGGACACCCCGCCTTAGCGGGAAAGAAACCCCCTCAAGCGAAACAAGGCCCCCATCTTCGCCTGATTGTCCACAATGTAAATCCATAATGCCGGATATAAAAGGGGGATTCCGCCTTTGTTAAGATCGTGGTAAAAAATAGAGCCTATAGCTAGTCTCTTCTTTTCACATCTTACAAAGGATGAATCTCTGATGGCACGGAATAAAATTGGATTGGTCGGTGCAGGCCAAATTGGCGGTACGCTGGCTTTGCTTGCCGGTCTTAAAGAACTTGGCGATATTGCTGTTGTGGACATTATGGAGGGGGTTCCTCAGGGGAAAGCTCTCGATATTGCCCAAACAGCTCCGGTCGAGGGGTTTGATGCGGCTCTGGTCGGGAGTAATTCCTACGAAATTCTTGATGGCGCAGATGTCGTGATCGTTACGGCAGGGGTTCCCCGTAAGCCTGGAATGAGCCGCGATGACCTGATCGGAATTAACAAGGGCATTGTTGAAAGTGTTGGCCAAAATCTGAAACAACACGCGCCGAACGCTTTTGTGATTGTGATTACCAATCCGTTGGATGTGATGGTCGAAGTCATGCAGCGGGCTACGGGCTTTGCCGCCAATAAGGTTGTGGGCATGGCCGGTGTTTTGGACAGTGCGCGGTTCCGCTGCTTCTTGGCCGAAGAATACAAAGTCTCGGTTGAAGATGTCAGTGCCTTTGTTTTGGGTGGACACGGCGACACGATGGTTCCTTTGACTCGGTATTCAACGGTTGCGGGGATTCCTTTGCCGGATACGGTCAAAATGGGTTGGACCACACAGGCCAAGATTGACGCAATTGTGGATCGTACCCGTAATGGGGGAGCCGAGATTGTGAATCTGCTCAAAACCGGATCGGCGTTTTATGCTCCTGCAGCGAGCGCGATTGCCATGGCAGAGAGTTATTTGCGTGATAAAAAACGGGTCCTGCCCTGTGCCGTGAAGCTTTCTGGCCAATATGGCGTCAATGGCCTTTACATCGGGGTTCCGGTGGTGATCGGGGCCGGTGGGGTCGAAAAGATTATTGAAATTGAGCTGAATGCCGCTGAACGCGCCATGTTTGACAACTCAGTGAATGCTGTCAAAGGGCTTAATGAAGTCATTGACAAAAAAATGGCTTCTTAAAAGTTTATTGCGTTTTTTAATCCTGAAAAGCAAGCCGACGAGATTGGCTTGCTTTTTTTGTAAGCTTATCATAATAAAAAATTATGAATAATAAGAAATCTGAGAATTTGTGTGGCCTGTTGGCGCGGTTCTGTCGTGCTCTCCTGAATAAAAGGTCAGGAAAAATAGCTTTGAGCGAATTTGTTTTGCGGGTGGTTGCGGGGGAGAATCCGATTCTGGTGCGTGCAGAACAAGCTGGAGTACCAGACACTCGACTTGCCAAGGTGATGGGAATTTCTTACGCCACATTGAGGGCGTTGGAAAACCATCCAGATGGTTCATGCCATGCTTTGGGGCGAGAGTCTGTTGCAAAATTTTGTGATTACTACAAGATTTCTCCAGCGCATCTCGTGCCACTCATTGATAATCCTTTCTTGTCTTTGCCGACAGGTATCACAGAGGAAATTCTTTCGCGCTTGAAAATAAACCCTCTCCTTGCGCCAGAACGAGCGGCGATTGATTGCGAAAAAAAACGGTATCACCGTTTTGGAGAACATCCTTTGTTCGTAGATCCTTCGCGGTGGTTCTCGCAGCTTGAGGGAAGGTCTGATTTTATGCAGATTTTTAACAGCCTCGGGAAAGGCCAAGGCAGGACGAGAAATTTTGAAAACCTCGCCTCGCTTGGGTTGGAGGTTTTGCTTGATGATATACTTCAAAGCGAGCGTATGCGACGCCTCAACCAAGAAATTTCAAACCGAAGGCTGGCTCTTTCATCTGCTGAGTTGCGGGAAGCCACATTCAATCTTTTTGGCGCAGAGCATGAAGGGTATGTCTCTTCTGATCTGGTGCGGAGGGTAGATTGGAGTTTGTCAGAAATTTTTTCTGGTCGTGAAAATTTAGAGAGCATGGCATCTTTGATAAGCCATCAGGTTTCTGATTATTTTCTCTCTCACGAGTTTAAAAATGCAGAAGCAGAGTGGGCAGCATTTGGCTGGAAAAATCCGTCTTCTCAAGATTTTAGGGATCGCGTGAGGGAATATATCAAAGCCAGAGTTGAGTACAGGGAATGGCGGCAGAGAGAGGGTGCGTTTCAACACGATGAAGTTTATGTTGATACAATTGCGGAGCGGCAACGGCTTGAGAATTGGATAGAACAAATAGCCTCCTCTTCGGGGGTATGTGTGCGGCGATTGGTTGCCAACCATGCGCTCATCACGCAGTTTGAGCAGCAACAAAGTTTAAGAGCAAAAAATAAAACCGTTGCGATTGAATTTTGAATCTGCGCTATCTTTAGCCTATTTTCTTGGCGCGGCCCCCTAACGGTTAAAGTTATCTGCTCAAATAGTAAGTTGGTCGAGAAGGGGCTGTGAAATTC
>JAGOQV010000078.1 GCA_018063145.1 Alphaproteobacteria bacterium | reverse complement strand
CCTCAAGCGTTTCACGGCGGGGCGTTGTTAACCCCCGCTCAAGGTTATTAACAGCAGGCAAAGACAGTTTTGCAACTTTGGCCAAGTTCTCTTGCGTCCAACCAAGAAGGGCTCTTGCCGCCTTAATTTGAGTTAAAACAATCATCGGTTTGGCTCAAGAAGCTTGATCTTCTCTCCCTTTCTAATCAAATCACACAATCCTTTTACTTTCCTGTTGTTCACTGTCAAGCTGCTCTGGTTTACCTCATAGCCTGCTAAAGTGAATGGTACCGCTCCTGACCCTATTTGATAATGGGCAATATACACGCCGCGCGGTTTTCCCTGTCCATCTACCCCCAAGGCCCCAGAAAGTAGAGCTTGGTTACCCTCGTAGAATAGGCTGCTGGTTCTTCTGGCGAATCCAGAACCTGAGCATAAGCCGCTAGGGTAAAGGAAAACACAAGTCCGACCGCAGCAACGTTTTTATCCAAAGCTCCTTTTAACACAACATCCTCCATAAAAGTATATTTTATAAAAACGCTTAATACGTATATTAGAAACATATTTATGTCAAGGTTTTTTACAGGAAAAAGTGTTTTGGGCCCTAAGCCGCGCCCTCTCAAAGGATATAATGGAGGACACACGCTAAACTATTTACATTTTATCCACAGCATCTTGTAAAACCATGACCTATGGTTCATCAGGAAAATTCATTCGACGTTGTGGTTATTGGCGGTGGACACGCAGGGTGCGAAGCTGCTGCTGCCGCTGCCCGCTGGGGGCCAAAACCGCTCTTGTTTCGCAAGCATAGACTCAATTTACGGGGAGCAGGCCAACTTCTTTCCGTTTTTCCAGTTCATCTCAAACTGTCTCCTATATGTTTCTGCCATAATGCGATGTTGCAAAACTACGACCCTAAGAGGATTTCCCCATAAAACAAAGGCGACCTTATCAGAGTAAACATAGTGTGGAATTTGAGAAAAAAGTTCTCTTGAAATCTGACGATAATTCTCACTAACGTTTCTAGAAAGAATTTTTGTGTCCCCCTCGCAAATTAGCGCCCGCCAAACAATGGAATTTGCGGCATATTCCTCCTGCTTGGTTAAAATCACGTCTTTGTAGTCACCCCAGTCTGATTCATCAAGGCCGCTAAGAATAACTTCACCTCCTCCGTTTTTTAGGGTGTTGACGATATCGTCCCAGAGCAAAATCGGTGCGCCTTTTCCTGTCAGAGCTCTAATATTGAACACGTTGTCAGTCAAGCGCAGACCTGGACCTTCGATAAACTCAATGCCTTCACGCTCAAATGTTTGTTGAAGGATATCAAGGGTAAATTTTCGTGGTGACGAAAGCCCTCGTTCCGTCTTGTTGATGGCAGGAAGAGAAATGCCACTTTTTAGAGCCAAGTCCTCCTGTCTCCAATCCAGAAGAGATCGCGCGGCCCTGATAAGTTTCGGTGTTATCATAAGTAAAAAATCCATCTTTGTAAATCTAAATAGTATGTTTTATATATATTTTTAGATGTTTTGAAAATACTTATGTTGCAATATTCGAAGTTATAATAGAGCATCTCAACATCATTCAATTTATGTGAACCGAGGGCTTGTTATGAAGAAGTTATTTTTGTGCCTAATCATTCTTATGTATTCTGGAATTTCTTTTGCAGAAGAAGGAAAGGAATCTGCATTTGATCGGATCTTGCGGACACAGACTATTCGTTGTGGTTATGTAGTTTACCCTCCATCTATAATTAAAGACCCCAATACAGGAAGATTATCGGGAATATTTTATGACATTACAGAAAAGATGGGTGAGAGATTAAATCTTAAGATTGAATGGACCGAAGAAGTTGTCTTCCCCACCATGCTTGAGGGGCTAAAAACTAAACGATATGATGTTCTGTGTTTGAATGGTTGGGGAAGTGCACATTTGGCCCCTCACGTTAGTATGACAATACCTCTGTACTATAGCGTAATTAACGCTTTCGTCCGGAAGGATGATCTCCGTTTTGATAGAGATAGAAACTCTATCAACAACCCATCTGTTAAAATATCCACTATTGATGGGACAGGAACAGCTGTTTTTGCAAACCAGACCTTTCCAAGGGCACAACAAGTTGGACTGCCTCAAGGATCGGACTATAGCCTTACTATTCTGAATGTCATTAACAATAAAGCTGACGTTGTCCTTATCGAAAACTCACTCGCCAATGAGTTTCTGAAAAAAAATCCAAATTCAATACGTCAAGTCAATCTATCGAAGCCCCTCCGTTACTACGCCAACTCTTTTTATGTTGATATCCATGAGCAAGAACTACAGTCAATGCTGAGCATGACACTTGGCGAAATGCTGGGGGCAGGAGAAGTAGATGGCATTATTTCAAAATACGATACAGGAAATCCAGCTTCCTACCTTCCTACCGCACTTCCTTACGGAGGCAATCCCTAGTAAACGCTGTATAAAGTTATGCTCATATCTGGTCTTTATTTAGCGAATCTCAATCCCTTAAGCTCATTTAAGTAGCCGTCATATTATATGGGTGGCACACCCTAAATTATTTGCATTTTATCCACAGAATCCTGTAAAACCATGACCTATGGTTCATCAGGAAAATTCATTCGACGTTGTGGTGATTGGTGGCGGACACGCAGGATGCGAAGCTGCCGCTGCCGCTGCCCGCATGGGGGCCAAAACCGCTCTTGTCTCGCACAGCATAGACCAACTCGGGGCCATGTCTTGCAACCCCGCTATTGGCGGACTTGGCAAAGGTCACCTTGTGCGTGAAATTGATGCCCTTGACGGACTCATGGGCCGTGTCATTGATAAGGCCGGAATTCAATTCAGAATCTTGAACGCTTCAAAGGGCCCTGCCGTTCGGGGACCTCGCGCCCAAGCCGACCGTAAACTTTACCGCCTTGCCATGCAATCCGCTCTGCGAGAAACATCAGGTCTTACCCTCGTTGAATCATCCGCAGAAGATTTGGTTACTGAGCAGAATCAAGGTGTTAGCCGTATATGTGGGGTTGTTTTGGCCAACGGCCAAACGCTCTCCTGCGCAGCCGTTGTCCTGACGGCCGGAACGTTTTTGCGTGGCATCATTCACCAAGGCGAAAACCAAACCCCTGCAGGCCGGATGGGGGAAGCTCCTTCAGTTGGCCTAGCCGTTACCCTCGAACGCCTTGGTCTTCCCCTCGGAAGGCTAAAAACCGGAACTCCGGCCCGTCTTGACGGCAGAACAATCAATTGGTCAAACCTCGAAGAGCAAAAAGGAGATACCCCTCCCCAACCCTTTTCTTTCCTGACGGACCGGATCGAAGTTCCTCAGATTTCCTGTTTCATGACCTATACCTCAGAGAAAACACACGAAGTTATTCGAAATAATATTCATCGTGCCCCCATGTATTCAGGTCAGATAAAAAGCCGTGGCCCTCGTTATTGCCCCTCTATTGAAGACAAAATTATGCGTTTCGCGGATAAAGAGCGCCACCAGATATTTCTGGAGCCAGAAGGATTAGACGATCCAACTGTTTACCCCAACGGAATTTCAACATCCCTACCCATTGACGTTCAGGATCAGATCATTCACTCAATCCCAGGACTTGAGACGGTGAATGTTTTTCGCTACGGATACGCCATTGAATACGATTTCTTTGACCCTCGTGACCTAAAACCAAATTTGGAGTCAAAAACAGTTTCAAGGCTTTTTCTGGCCGGACAAATCAACGGAACGACAGGGTATGAAGAAGCGGCGGCTCAAGGACTCATGGCCGGAATTAACGCCGCGATTTGGGCTGGATCAGAAGAGGTTTCACATGAAACAGATTCCGATAAGTCGTTCATTCTTGATCGCGCCAATGCTTATATAGGGGTCATGATTGACGACCTTATCACCTATGGAGCCCCAGAACCCTACAGAATGTTTACCAGTCGGGCAGAATATCGGCTTCGCCTTCGTGCAGACAACGCAGACCAACGATTAACTCCCAAAGGAATAGCCATAGGCTGCATCAAAGACATTCGTACCCAAAAATGGAACGAAAAAGCCGAAGCTCTCGCTGCTGCACAACAAAAAGTTAAAACATTGTCCATGACCCCAAATGAGTTGTCTCGCCTCAATTTGGGTTTGGTTATCAATCAAGATGGGCAACGCCGCTCTGCTTTTGATCTCCTTCGCGCCCCAACAATGGACTGGGGAAAAATTTGTCAAATCTGGCCTGAGCTTCGTTCAATAGAACCAAATGTTGTTGAACAGATAGAGATTGACGCAACGTACTCAGGATATATGGATCGACAAGACTCTGACATTCATTCCTTCAGAAAAGACGAGGGACTTCTTCTTGCGCCAGACTTGGACTATAAAAAAATTGGAAGTCTTTCAAACGAAGTCCGTCAGAAACTTGAATCGGCCCGCCCAACCACGTTGGGAGCTGCCTCAAGAATTTCAGGAGTAACGCCAGCTTCCTTGGTTGCCATTCTCCGCTACGTTAGAAAGAAACCGGACTCCTCAAATGCGGTTTGATGAAAAAATAGATGCCTATGAACGCCTTCTAAAAAAATGGCAAAACACCATTAACCTCGTCGGCCCATCAACCCTTTCTGAAGCAAAAAAAAGACATTTTGAGGACTCTCTGCAGCTACTGAAACATATTCCCGTGGCAGCAAAAACCCTTTATGATTTGGGGTCGGGCGCTGGTTTCCCCGGACTTGTTCTGGCCATGGCCAAGCCAGATTTGGATGTTCACCTCATTGAATCGGACGCAAGAAAGTGCCAGTTCCTAAAAACGGTTTCACGTGAAACTGAAACTCCCGTGACCGTCCATAACCAAAGAATTGAGTCGGCAAACCTACCCCCTCCCGACGTCCTCACAAGTCGCGCTTTGGCGAATCTTTCAACCCTTTTCAAGCTCACTCAAAAATGGTGGGAGAACAACTCCAAAATCCTTCTTGTTTTTCCCAAAGGCGAAAACTTCCAGCAGGAGCTGGGCGAGGCACAAAAAATATACAGGTTTGAACACAAGGTTATCCCCAGTCAAACAGATCGGGCCGCCTCCATCATTTTGGTTCAAAACATCTCGCTTCTCTAGGGGTTGTTGGCACTTGCCCTGTGGATAAAACATCCCCTCCCACGACTCCTCTTGACCAGAGGGGGCAAGGTTTACTAAAGTGAGCCCCATCCCAATAAACAAAACTGACAAGCGCCCAAGACAGGTTAAGCCCATGATCCAAGCTTCTGAAATTGTCCCCAGCTCTCCCCTTCCCCGCGAAGACGAGTCCTCTCAGCCGCAAGGAAAACTTCCTCGCCTGCTCGCCATTGCCAATCAAAAGGGTGGGGTTGGCAAGACCACAACGGCGGTTAACATGGCCACGGCCTTGGCCGCTGTTGGCAAGCGGGTCTTGTTGCTTGACCTTGATCCTCAGGGAAACGCCTCAACAGGTCTAGGGGTCAAACGATCCAACATCAAAAAAAGCAGTTACGATCTTCTCTTCGAAGAAGGCCTGAACGCATCCGAACTAGCTGTTGCCACCAAAGTTCCAGGACTTTATGTTGTCCCGTCTTCCATTCACCTTGCCGGAGCTGAAATCGAGCTGGTTACCCTCAAGCGCCGCGAATACAGATTGCGCGAAGCTCTTCGGCGGCCTTTGCCTTTTGATTACGTGATTATTGACTGCCCTCCTTCGCTTTCTTTGGTTACCCTGAACGCCTTGGTTGCAGTAGACGCAATTGTTGTTCCTCTCCAGTGTGAGTTTTACGCCCTCGAGGGTCTTTCCCATCTCGTGAAAACCATTGATAAGGTCAAACAGCACTTTAACCCCAAACTTGAAATTCATGGCGTTTTACTCACCATGTACGACCCGCGCAATCGCCTCTCCGGAGCCGTAGCCGACGATGTCCGCGAATTCTTCGGTGAGAAGGTTTATAAAACAGTTATTCCTCGCAACGTCCGCCTCTCAGAGGCTCCTTCTTATGGGCTGCCGGCCATCGTTTACGATATGAAATGCCCGGGTGCGCAGGCTTATATCAAACTGGCGGGAGAAATCATTCGCCGCGAGAAGCAAATTGCCGCCGCCCCATCCGATTCTAATAAAACTCAAACCGAAGCAGCATAAACGATGAGCCCCCAAGATACAGAACAAGCCGCCCCCCGCAAAAAAGCCTTAGGCCGTGGTCTTTCCGCCCTCTTCGAAGATGACGAAGACGACCGCTCTCCATCAGAAGACTCGGAATCAAACAGAGAAAATTCAGGAAGCGGGTCCCAACGGCGGGTCATTGGCATTGCCCAGATTGTGCCAAGTGAGTTCCAACCACGCCACCAGTTTAACGATGCCACTCTGGAGGAATTATCTCAATCGATTCAACAACATGGGCTTATTCAGCCTATCCTTGTCCGCCCCCGACCCTTTCAGGAGGGTGTGTTTGAGATTGTGGCCGGAGAACGCCGTTGGCGCGCAGCCCAAAAAGCCCAACTTCACGAAGTTCCGGTCATTATTCGGGAACTTGACGATACCACGACACTTGAAATTGCCTTGATTGAAAACCTGCAACGAGAAGATCTCAATGCCGTTGACGAAGCCCGCGCCCTCAGACAACTTGCCGAAGAGTTTGACTATACCCAAGAGGAAGTTGGCGAAAAAGTCGGGAAAAGCCGCAGTTATATAGCAAATATGCTCCGCTTAACCGAATTAAACCCCGTTGTTCTGGCCATGATTTCAGATGGAAAGTTAACGGCTGGTCATGCGCGGGCCTTGCTCTCTCTGTCCGCCGAACAACAAGAAGAACAAGCCAGAAAAATCATCGCCCTTGGGTTTAATGTTCGCCAAACTGAAAAAATGGTCAATGACATTCACGGCCGCCCCAGCAAAGAAAAGCTAAAGACTCTGGGTGGAAAAGTTGAAAAAGCCGCAGCAGAGAAAGACCTCAACACCATCGCCCTAGAGCGCGAAGTTTCGAACGTGCTCGGCATGAGTGTTTCAATAGACATGAAAAGCCA
>JAGOQV010000016.1 GCA_018063145.1 Alphaproteobacteria bacterium | reverse complement strand
CACTTTGTGCAATGCCGTGAAGCAGAACCACTTTCTCCCCAGAAGATGCCGCGGCAGGTTGGGGAACCACACTCGCCCCTAGGCCAATAAGCAAGGCGATGGCTGTCATCAATTTATTCACAATAGATCCTCTTTCTCTAGGATGCGCGAAATAACTGGCTCCATCATAGCATATAATGAACAGTGTTCAATAAATATTTTGTTTGGGCCATAAACCTGTTGCAGAAGCCTGTCATCGCTAAATTCCGGCGATGACAGAGTTTTGTAGTGCGGAGACAGGCGAAAGGTTTTCAGGTCAAATGACCGCGTGGACACATTTTGTATTGTTTTTCAAGAAACTGAATGCTTCATCATCTGCTCTTTCAGACCCTTTAAGGGAACAGTTACGGTTAGAAGACTCTACAAAACTTTTGGACTATTTTGTGGGGAGCAGGTCAGTCTTGGAGAAATCATATATGCTGAAGGAGTTTATAATTTTCCCGCAAGATATGGCGCGTTGGAGAATAGAATCATTTCTGCCTCAATTAGGATGTTTTTACTTGAGGGAAAAGTCTTCAGCAACTCAAGGTATTCCAGATATCCAATATAATTTTTATCGTCTCGTGCTAGTCCACCAAGCATAGGCGCGATATGCCTGTTCCTTCCAAGAGGAGTAAAAAACCTTCTCTTATCGCCCATTTTATTCAGAACGAAATTAGCTGAAAATGCAGTGCGAGAGTCGTAAATTGCATATTTTTTAGGGGAGATGAATGATAGAATTTTACTCCACGATGAAATTCTTGTAGTACCTTGAGCTTTTATAAAATTAGAAATTTCCTTTTCTTCAAAGGAAGGAAAACTCTTTAGCCACGAAGTTACGGTCTGAGGATTGCCGCGTCTAATGCCACCCCAGTCTTCAATAATCCAAAGGAATAATTCATATTTACCCTTACCCTCTAGCTTTTCTAAGATGGATGATACCCCGTGATGGAGTCTGATGTTAGCGTCATGTGTTGTTTCATCTGAACAAAAAAGCTCGTCTGAGTTAATATTATAGTCCTTAAGGATGGAAATAAGATTCGTTTTAGCAACGCCGTTGCATGCCCACAAATACTCATGCCCTAGATTGGCCATTTTCCAAAATTTCTTGGTATCAATATCATTCCAGATGTTCATGAGGGGGGGCCATATTAATGTGTCTGATTAATCTCATTCCTAGTTGACGCGTTGTGTATTCGATGTCGCTAGGGCTTATAACTTCAATATTAAGGTCTACCGCAATCCTTCTTAGCGTCGGTTTTACTATGTTTGCAATTTGGTTATCTTCAAATACACGGATAGATCCATTTTCTAGCTCCTGTATACAGAAATTTTTATATTTAGCTTCCGATGATACCTTTATGTCTTGCACTTGAGCATCAGCCTGCCTCAATCTTGCAAATGGAATCTGACTTCTTGCGTCCATTAATTCCTTAGCTTTCTCTTTAGAGCCGTCGAACAATATTTTGATACTTATTTCATTATCGTCTTCATTTATATCAACCCCACTGATATAAACAATAATAACGCGATCGACCTCACCCAGTGTGTTATCATTGAATTGGACATGACCTGCCGGAAATGCCGTTGTTGTTTTAACAGATATTTTTTCTCCAGTCTCAGAAACAACATCGTAGCCTCTTTGGTTAATTTCCGGAGACATTTGTCCTCTAGTAATTAGCGCAACGTAAAGTTCCCCAATGCGTCCTGTAAGATGCCGCAATTCTTGCAATTGCGTTTTCCATTCAATTTCTTTCTTTAGCCATTGTAAGGCTTCGCCTAACGATTGAATAATTTGAATTTGAGAAAGTGGCATTTTGGTGACTTCCTTTTAGCGAATGCCGCCAATTTTTTTGAGCAGTCGGCCCCAGATGTTGTTTTCATCCGAGTTTTCATTGTTTTGATTCTGGGCTTGCATCCGGCGCAAACGATCTTCCATTTGGCGTTGGCGGATCGCACGTTCCCGAGCTTCGCGGTCACGAAGTTCCTGTTTCAGATCTTCAGCTTGTTTTTGCGAGAATTGGTTGGTCAGCAAAACTTGTTGCGCTTGTTTTTGCCATTGGTCCCGTTGTTCTTTCACATCGTCCAATTGAACTTGCGTGATGTGCAACTGATCTTCGAGACTGTGAACGCGCATTTTGAGGCGTTCCATTTCAAGCATCTCATGAGCCCGTTTGATTTCAGCCTTAACCGCTGCCAAAGAGGTGTTTTCCTCTTGCTCAGTCACCGGACCAAAAACCCGTTCCAGTTCAGAAATGTCTACCAGTTTCTGTCCTTGGTCATCTATTTCAAAAGACAGGCGACCTGCCTTCATTGCGCGTTGAATAGTAGATTTTGACCGTCCGGTCATGATGGCGGCCCGTTGGGCACCGACTTTTGCCATGGAAAAACTCCCCGATTGTTTATTTTGAACAGGCCCTTGATAGCATAAGAACCTTATCCGGTTCAAGTTTGCTATGAAGGGCCTGCAAAAAAAACTGTGGGTTTTTGCTGTTAGGCGGCTTCTTTCTTGAGTTTATCGCCCATCAAATGGGTCAGGCGTTGCCACTGAACACCAGAAAACAGGTGCGCGTAGATAAAGGGAAGCCAGCCCTTGGCTCTGAATTCCAGAAAGGTTTTGTCATCAAGCTTGGCAAGTTTTTGTTCATCCACCACCCGAAAGCCCGAGAAGTTGATTTTGCGCCCCCCGGGGACAACAATTTCAGCCTGACGAATTGCCAAAAGATCGGCCTTGACCAAGGCTTGCGAAAATTCCGCCGTTTGTTTGGCCGCCGCGTGGTAAGATTTACAAAATTCCAACGCATTCTGAGCCAAGGTCGTTGGCTTGCCTTCGGCGTCAAAGAATTTCTGATCACCTTTGCTGTCCACAACATCGTCACCGGAATCTATGCACAGTGTCAATTGCTCACCATTTTGGGTTTCCGAGAAAATAAAAGGATAGCGGCGAATATAAGCCGGAATATAAGTATCGGCCAGCCATTCGTTCTTGCGGTTCAAATAGAGATTTTCGTTGTCCCGCAATCCCAAAATTGCCACAGGGGTGGCACTGGCATCGGGGCTGAACGCGATAGGATAGGCATGGCAGATCTGTGGCATTTCAATCATATTGACCGGCACGGCATTCACATCCCGCGTAAAACTGAGGCCAAAACCTTTCTTCAAAGAAAGATTTTTATGCTGTGACGCATCGAGAGGGACAGGGTTTTTGTAAAACAATGGGAAGTTTCCTGTTCCAGATGGTTTGTTTTGTGTCCCTGACATAGCTTAGGTCCTTCGGGGTAAGAGTTATAAATCGCGTCAAGATTAGTCAATTTGCCCCGTTTTGGCAATTCCCCTTAGGTCTTCTTTGGAAAATTCGCCGCAGAAAGCTAAAATTTTTAGGATTTTACTTTGCAGTTTTTGTTAAAAAGTCTAGGTTCTGAGCGAATTAACCCCAACAAAGGAAAATGGGATGAAGATTGGTGTTGTCGGAACCGGATATGTTGGTTTGGTATCAGGAACCTGTTTTGCTGAATTTGGTATCGAAGTCACCTGCGTTGACAACAACGAAAGCAAAATAGCCTGCCTTAAAAATGGAGAAGTCCCATTCTATGAACCTGGTCTGGCTGACCTTGTGGCCAAGCAGGTCAAAGCAGGGCGGTTGACCTTCACCACCAATCTGGCCGATACCGTCAAACAATCTGATGCGGTTTTCATCGCTGTGGGAACGCCCCCTCGCGAATCAGACGGTCATGCAGACCTTAGCTATGTGTTTCAAGTCGCCGAAGATATTGCCAAAAATTTGAACGGCTATACCGTTGTGGTCAATAAATCCACTGTGCCTGTGGGGACAGCGCGTCAGGTAGATGCCATTATTCGCAAAGCACGTCCAGATGCAGATTTTGATGTGGTATCTAACCCTGAGTTCTTGCGTGAGGGGGCAGCCATTGGCGATTTCATGCGCCCCGACCGCGTTATTGTCGGAACCGAAAGCGAGCGGGCCAGAGAAGTTATGCGGGCTTTATACCGGCCTTTGTTTATCAATGAAACGCCTATGGTCATGACCACGCCGGAAAGTTCAGAGCTGATTAAATATGCCAGCAACGCATTTCTGGCCGTCAAAATCACCTTCATCAACGAAATTGCCAATTTGTGCGAAAAAACCGGAGCCAATGTTCAAGATGTAGCCAAAGGCATGGGGCTTGATGGCCGGATTGGGTCCAAATTCCTCCACGCAGGCCCCGGGTATGGAGGGTCTTGTTTCCCCAAAGACACACTAGCCTTGACGCAAACCGGACAAGTTTTCGGGGCTCCGCAAACTATTGTTGAAACAGTTGTCAATGTGAATAAAAAACGCCAGCTCTCAATGGTGGGCCGCATCCTTGCCGCGTGTGACGGAGACGTGCGCGGGAAAAAAATTGGTGTTTTGGGTATCTCCTTCAAACCCAACACAGATGATATTCGTGAAGCTCCTTCGCTGGTGATTATTCCCGAACTTCAAAAAGCGGGAGCAAAAATAGCGGCGTGCGATCCTGAAGCAATGAAAAACGCAGCCTCTGTTCTTTCAAACGTTGAATGGTGCGAAGATCCGTACATGGTGGCCAAAGATGCCGATGCTTTGGTTATTCTTACCGAATGGAATGAATTCAGAGCGTTGCAACTTGACCGCATCGAAGAAACCATGAAATCGAAATGCATTGTCGATCTGCGCAACATCTATAAATTGCCGGACATGGAGAAACGGGGCTTTCGTTATTTCTCGATTGGACGGCGCAGCATCTGCCCCCCTTCCGCAGAAACCCTCAAAAAGGCTTCTTGACTTCTCTTCCCGACCCGTCAAGGAAAACCAAAGCCCCCAAAATATTTTGGGGGCTTTTAACGTCATCTTAAGGAGCATAGCCGTAAAAATAAACTGATATGGTTTACGGTATGGGTGACAATGACAACTTCTCCTCTGGTTCTTCGATCTGGTGGTGGCGCAACTCATGACAGCGTGGATGAATTGGTGCGGCGTTTGCAGCCAGAGCTGCCGCTCAACCTGATTTACCCCACACGCATTCGCAAGAAAGCCAAGCAGTTTTTAACTCTCTTCCCCGGGACCGTCATGTACGCGGTCAAATGTAACCCAGACAAAGCCATTATCCAAAATCTCGTCAAAGCTGGTATCCAAACTTTTGATGTTGCCTCGATTGAAGAAGTCCGGCTCATTCGCAAAATAGCTCCTCGCGCCCGTATTCATTTCATGCACACCGTCAAATCGCGGGAGGCTATCCGCGAAGCCTATTTCCAGCATGGAGTGAGAGTTTTTGTCATTGATAGTTCCGATGAACTCCACAAAATTATTCACGAAACAAATCTGGCCCCAGACTTAGAGATTTATGTCCGGCTGGCCCTGCCGAAGAATCATTCGGCAGCCTATGATTTCTCGATCAAATTCGGAGCCCCACCCCCTGAGGCCGCCGGCCTTTTAATTGAAGCCCGTCTGG
This sequence comes from Alphaproteobacteria bacterium, assembly GCA_018063145.1. GTDB lineage: Bacteria > Pseudomonadota > Alphaproteobacteria > Micavibrionales > Micavibrionaceae > UBA1573. Next base: position 22,143 of record JAGOQV010000016.1, on the reverse strand, counting down.
TGGCAGCGAGATTAGGGGTTATGTTCCACCCGGGGTCACAATCCATTGATCCATCGGCTTTTCGCGTTGGTGTAAAAACGGCTGCCGAGGTCATTGAAATGGCGGGAGTTCCAGTTGAAGCCCTAGACGTAGGGGGCGGGTTCCCCGTCACCTACCCGGGCAGCGAGCCTCCTCCTTTGGAGTCCTACATGGAAACCATCACGCAAGCCGTCAAGGAATATGGCTTGGAAAATCTGGATTTATATTGCGAGCCCGGGAGAGCCCTCGTGGCCGAAGCGGGGTCTTTGATTACACGAGTTGAACTGCGCAAGAGGGAGACTCTCTTTCTCAATGATGGAACCTATGGCGGGATGGTAGAAGCTTCGAAATGGGGAGGCTTGCGCTTTCCGGTTCGCCTGATCCGCGCAGAAGATCACAAAGACGACATAAAAGAGCCCTTGGAATCCTTCCGCTTTAACGGCCCAACCTGTGATTCTTTGGATATGATGGAAGGTCCTTTCCTCCTCCCCGCTGATGTGCGTGAGGGCGATTGGATAGAAGTCTCCAATATGGGAGCGTATAGCCAAAGCTGCCGCAGCGGGTTTAACGGCTTCGGAAAAACCAAAACAGTTCTGCTCAACTCCCTGTCCTGATTTTATGACCCCTTGTCTTTAAGGAAACCGTCATCTTTCGTAGTTAAATCGCCCCCCTTCCTACCACGGCATTTGCGCGAGACCTTCTTGGAACAGTTTTTCTGGCCTGTTCTTCATTCGGTCAAATTCACTGGATGTAATATGTTCCACAACAAACCATTTCCCATCCGCATTTTTCCTCAGAATGAACATAGCCGGAGAATGTTTTCCCCCTTCATGCACATCATATCCGCTGGCACTACAGTCCACCGGCAGACAAAGTCCCTTGGGGTCAGACCGGTCCGGCAGATTGGCAAAACAATGATCGTAACGAAAGCAAACTTGCCGTGCATAGAATATCGTAACATCCCCTGTTTGCCACTTCGTTTGATAGTTTTTGGGGATATCGTCAGGGACTAAAGTTCGTTTCGATACGAATTTATACAAAGTATTTGATTTCTTGTCGCATTTATATCCGTCTTCTTCAGTGGCCTGTATGCCGGCAACTCGGCATACTTTTTCATCTTGTTGCATTAAGCAACTGTTGTACGTCTCGATGGCGCATTCGGGGGTCACAGGATTTCCGATACAGGGGCTGGAACTTTGCTGGGGCGTGCACCCCAGATAATACAGCTTGCTATAGTCTGGGCTCAGGGGGCGTTCATCGGGATATTCGTCCGCAACGCCCATCCCCCCCATTCCCAGAAGAAATACAAACAAAAGGAGAAAAATTTTGTTCATCTAAAGCCCCTCGCAAGAAATCCTTGACTTTTGCCAAGTGTTCACTATATGTTCTTATTTGTCAAGCCCCTTTTGCGCCCGCAAACGGGGCTTTTTTATGATTTTTTGGAAGGATACATAGCCATGTCAATATTTGAAACCCTACAAAACAACATCAAACTGATCCAGCGTCTCTCCGCCAATAGTTCGGCCCATCCCGAGGATGTCGAAAAGGTCAAAAAACGTTTGGGCAGGGATGGGTATTATGATACGCCGCCCTACGGAATTACGCCTTATCCAGATCAACCCCTTTTCGATGGAATTCGAAAGTTCCAGCGCGACAACGGCCTTGAAATTGACGGGGTTATGAACCCAGATGGGGAAACGCTTCGTACGATGAATCTCCCGATCATTCTGGCCTCGAATTTCGAAATGCCGGAAATTGTGAAGGAGAAGGAACTTTATTTTAGAAAAGGAGATTTGGATGAAAAAAGACAAATTTTCTCCCACAATCTCAACGCAATTGACGTGAAGGAAAGGGAATACAAATCCATTATGACGACCTATGATTTTGAAGGCGGGGATGCCGCAGACGGAAAGACGGTCAGCGGGTTAACTGCCACGACGCTGCGCGACCTTAACAAGAAATATGATATGAAACTTCCCTCTCGCGCAACGGCGCGGGATTTGACCTCCAAAGACCGTGCCAAATTACTCATCAATCACGGGGATTACAGTTTTGAGAGGATCGGAGGGCGAGAGGCCTACGATAAATTTCCAGACGAACTTGCCGCTAAAACATTGTTTGATACGACCATCCGGCATGGAGCTTCGGGTGGGTCTGCGCTGGTCAGAAAGGCGTTGAATACCGTAAGAAGCGAGGATGAGCCTGCCCTGAGTGAGGGCGCGGGCCGGATAGGTGAGCAAACCTTGGATCGCTTGATTTCGGTGAACAAGGACCCGCAGCGGCGAAAAGAATTCTATGACGCTTTGGCCGATGAACGTACGAAGCAATACCCTGAAGAAAGCTCACGTTTCGATTATTTTAGGGTTCAGAAATAGACGGTGGAACTCCTAGTGGATACTCATCTTCCTCTGAACCGCGAGAAGAACGTCAAGGCAATCACGTGCATTGGTTTCAACTACATTTTTAACAACAACACCGTTTGCGGCCCGAGTTACATAGCTCTGGTCCATCCATGACATAGCCTTATCAACTTCTGCTTGAGGGAGTTTCGATTGAGCCAGTCCATAAAGACCTTGGAAGGCATCTTGAAGATTTACACCATCGAACTTCATCCCCATCGTGTCGGCAGTCACAACCGTTGTGGCACAGCGGGCGTATTGCACACCTTGTTGAAGCTCAATTAGCGCTTGTTCTTCAGGGGTTATCTCACCACACGCCGAAAGCCCAAACGCCACCGCCAAACCAGCTACAATTTTTTTCATTCCACACCTCTCACACAAAATAACATTGGGATTGGTTTACACTCTATTTTGCTTTATGTCAATGGTAATGTGGAATAAATCAAGAATTACTTCATATATTCCTGTATGTTATCCCATCGAGGGGTCGGGGACGATTTCATCCGGTGAAAAAGAGAAGTCCTTGTTACAAAATTCGCACGTCATAGTGATCTGGCCGTCTTGGACGATTTCGTGCCGATCCTCTTCAGGCAGGAGCTTAAGAATGTTTTTGAGCTTTTCTGGTGTACAGCGGCATCCTTTGCACAGTTTCTGAGGCGCGTAAACCCGCACGCCTTCCTCATGGAACAATCGATAAAGAAGCGTTTCATCGCGCAGCTTCTCGTCCAGAAGCTCAACCGCTGTGCAAGTTTGCAGCAAAATCTGAACCCTGTTCCAATTCTCCGCTATGGGCTTGGCGTCTTGAGGAATGTTCGAATGATCCGGCATATGTTGGAGCATGACTGCCCCCGCCCGCCACTTCCCTTCGTCATTACGGGCGGCTGCCATTTTAATCGCTGTTCCAACTTGTTCGGACTGCGAGAAGTAATGATGAATGGAGCCTTCCAGACTTTCGGGACTTAGCTGGACAATGCCTTGATACCTTTCGGAATATTCACCTTGATCTACTGTGAATGCCAGATATCCAGTCCCCATCAGGTCACGAAGCCTTGGGGTTTCCGCTGTAATTTTTTCCAGTTTTTCCGAATCAAATCCGGCGGTTACGCGAATTTCACCGGAAGATGTTACGTCGGCAACCAATCTCGTAATTGCCCCATCCCCTTGCGCTTGAAGAATAAAAACACCGTCATATTTGAGCATAGAGGCCAGCAAAACAGCCAATGTCACGGTTTCAACTGCCAGTTTTTCAACCAAAGGCGGGTAGTCATGCGGCCCTAGGAGATCCCCAAGGGTCCTTCCCAACCGCACAATTCGCCCACGCAAATTTGGGCCTTCAAGGTGAAAAGTTAGAACGTGGCTGTCATCCGGCAAGGGGAAGTGAACAACCGCCCCACCGGAAGCTTCTGCGTCAGAAAAAGGTGTTGAATCATCACTCATTCTTGAACCCTTAAAAAAACCATCAAACACATCTTTCCATTCAGCTTGGACTTGGAGCCAAAGTTTAGTAAATTACCCCTATGAGAAATACTGTCGATCCAGAAAAATCAAGCCCCCGCTCACGGCCCCCCGTGAAAAAAATCACAGCAACCTACCTCGAAAACTCGGGAAAATTCTATCTGGAACGCTTCCCAGCTTCAACTGCTCAGTTTCGCAGAGTGATGACTAGAAAAATCGACAGATCCTGCCGCGCCCACGCGGACCAAGACCGTGAAGAGTGCCTGAACCTGCTGGAAACACTGATCTCTCGCTTTCAAACAATTGGTTTCCTTGATGATCCGGCCTATGCCAGCGGATTGAGGTATTCTCTCACTCAGCGCGGATATTCTTCCTCACGAATTGCCCAAACCCTTCGCCAGAAAGGGATTTCGCCGGACTGGCTCCAAGAGGCCTCGGCGCGCGAGCCTCTTAATCCCGACCATGACTGGCTGGCCGCTCTCAGATGGATTAAGAAAAAACGCTTGGGAGCCTATTCGACGAGGGATGAAGGACCGAATCGCTCTCTCGCTTCTTTGGCAAGAGCTGGATTTGAGTTCGATATGGCGAGAAAAGCTCTCTCCCTCACGGTTGAGGAAACGGAAGAGCATTTGCTCTCTAATATTAGGACTGAACCCGCTCTTTAGGGAAGACCAAGGTAACCGTCGTGCCAAGGCCTTTTTGGGAAAAGATTTCAACCTGCCCCCCATGCAATGTCATGAGCGATCTGACAAGACTGAGGCCAAGGCCAATTCCCGAAGTTGACTTATTAAGCCGTCCATCAACGCCACCAAAGGGAGACATAACCCTTTGGATTTCATCTTCGCCCAGACCAACGCCCGTATCACTCACCGATATTCTCAAATTCCCCACAGCATCTATTTCGCCACCTAGCGTGACCCGACCGCCCGCTGGCGTAAACTTAACCGCATTGGAAAGAATGTTGACCAACATTTGCTTGACCGCCACTTCCTCCCCAACCAATTTGGGAAGAGATTCAATGCCGTTTTCAATCAAGGTCAACTCTGCAGCGGTAACTTTTGGCATCATGATTTCCAAAGCAACCGACACCACTTTGCGCAGATCAAAAAGGCTTTCTTTAAGTTCCCGTTCTCCTGCGTCAATTCTTGAAATATCAAGAATCTGGTTGATGATCGCGAGAAGGTTTTTTCCGCTGTCGTGAATATCTCGCGCATATTCAAGGTAAGAACGCGGAGAGATAGGTCCAAAAACTTCATTGCGAATAATCTCGGAAAACCCGATGATCGAGTTAAGTGGCGTTCTGAGTTCATGGCTCATATTCGCCAGAAACTCAGACTTGGCACGGTTGGCAACATCCGAATCCGCCTTGGCCGCCTGTAACTGACCTTCGGCCTCCTTGCGCTTGGTAATGTCCTCAAGACTTCCTTCGTAGTAGAGAACGTGCTTCTCGTCATCAACAACCGGACGGATGCTTTCTTGAACCCATATCTTTTTTCCATCGCGGCAATAAGCCTGCGATTCAAAAATTTCCTGAAAGGAACCCAGTTCGGTATCCAGTCCACGAAGAAATTTCATACGCTCTCGCGGGTTCACAAACAGTTCCTGATGGACGTTACGAACTTCGCGCATGAGATACTCCGGCCCTTCATAGCCAAAGATCCGCGCCATAGCTGGATTGGCCGACAGGAATAGACCTTCGGGAGTTACCTGATAAATGCCGCTTGCTGCGTTTTCCCAGATACTGCGATATTTCCGCTCGGCTTCCGAGAGAGCCTTTTCAGCCCGTTCCCGTTCATCCATATCGGTGAAGCTCCCCACCACCCGCATATTCTTGTTCTCATCCATACGGATCATCGACACGGCCATTTCGACAACACGAAAATTCCCCTCAGCCGTCCGAATCGAAGTCATAACCCGATAAGCAGATCGAAGTCCCTTGATTAGCTGAGAAACGCATTTGCGTTGTTCCTCCTGATCTTTGGGGTGAATCATGTCAAACAGATTTCTTCCCTCACTCTGCCCCACATCAAACCCGGTAAGGCGAGTCCACGAATCATTCAGGAAAAGGATCTCCCCACTCAAACTGATTTCAAAAATCACATCGCGAATGGCATTGATAATTGCCTTATTTTCGCGCTCTGCTTTTCTTAGGGTATGATTAAGCCTTTCACGCTCGCTTACCTCACGACTAAGCTCAGAGTTCTTGGCTTCAATCGCCAGATACATTTTAGAGATACTCCGCGACTTGTTCTGATTGCTCCAGATATACATCCAAGCAATAACCGTCAACGTTCCGCCAAAACCAAAAAGAAGCCAAGGCAGAACTCGCAAAATAGACATTTGCGGTTGCTCTTGATAGAAAAACCGAGCCCCGACCTCTTTTCCGGCCAAAAGAAAATTAAAGCTGACCGTCGTCTCAGATCCTCCCTTAGTCTCCTCGTTCACCTTGGTCATTTGGAATAGGCTTTGTGCTTTCTTTTGATCTGAAAGAATGACCTTACTGTAAGGGTGAGTGAATCCCTTCTCAAACAATCTGGCAATTTCTTCAGCCTCCAGCAAAGCAAGGACAGTCCCTAGTTTCTGGCCCTGTTTGCCAACACTTTGCGCGAGAAAAACCGGACGCCCTATAATTTCTGGCGAAGCACCCGTCTTGCGCACAGGCGAGAATGTTTCATCATAGACCAAAGAAAGGTGGCCGGCGGCCTCATCAGAGAAAATTTTATTCCTACTTGCCACGATTTGCTGAACTTGATCGTCTGACAAAGAAGCCACTCTCTGGCCCTGATAAATTTTTTCTGCCCTACCCGAGATGCTTTGGGGAGAAATCCAGTAAATTTTTGAAAAGATTTGTAAATTCGTGCCCGCTCCCAAGGCGCGCTCGACGACATCTTGCACAGCAGCTGCTGAAAGATCGCCTGCCCCAGAAACAGAAATCAGGGATGACAAAGAGCTAATCGGCGTTTCCAGTTCCTTGGCAATAGCCAACATTTCAGTTTTGTTTTGAACCCCCTGCCGAGAAGACTCCTCAATCAGTATCTGGTTAACAAAGAAATTGGCAATCAGGAAAGAAGCCGCCGTCAAGGCAAGCCCGTTCAGCACCACCATAACTTGCGCCATGTTGGCTCTCGCCCACGCAAAAACCCCAGAAGAGAGCTCAGGAGAATGATTAAAGGTGATTTTTTTGTTCATATATCACAAATGGGTTATATATAGCTGTCCTTATAACCTTTATGCCTTAACTCAGTTAAGTAAACGCTAATTTCATAATTTTTTGTCGTAATGACTATTGTTTGCAGATCATGGTATTCTCTTGATCCGCTTCCTTGACATTCAGAAGAAAAACATAAATCATTAACCCTTCTGACAGCATTGGGACATAGGAGAGACCTCATGATTAAGAATCCCTTTTTTGAAAACTGGTTAAAGCCTGACGCTAGCAAATCGTTTCCTTTGGTGACTGGCGCACCTTTTGACATCAAAGATACCCTTGAGGCCGGACGAAAGTCATTCCAAGCCTTCACCGATGCCCAACAAGTCGGAATGGAAAGCTTGCAGACCGTTGTGCAGCGTCAATCGGAGATTTTGACCCAAATGGTTAAAGATCAATCAGAAATTGCCAAAGAAATTATGCATGAAGGAACCCCCGAAGAAAAAATTGCTCGTGGCGCGGAACTCATTCGTAAATCTTACGAAAAGACAGTCAGCGGCATTCGTGAAGTCGGCGATATTGTTTCCAAATCCTCGCGGGAAGCTAGCGAAATTATCAACAAACGCGTTGCCGCCTCTTTGAACGAAATTAAATCCTCGGCAGAAGAAAGCAAACAAAAATCATCTTCAAAAGATGGGAAGAAAGTTGCCTAAATAAATCTATGCAAATATCCTTGAAAAAACCCCTTCTCAGGGGTTTTTTGTTGTCTTTTCGGGTTCAGGAAAATTTTCAGGCTGCCTTAGAGTTTGCAACCTGAACAGGCTTTCCCCGCACAAGGTCCTCATACGCACTGCGCAAAGCACGCGTCACAGGACCAACACGATAGATTGTGGAATCAATTTTACCAACAGCCGTAACTTCGGCAGCCGTTCCCGTTACAAAGACTTCATCCGCGCTGTGAAGATCCTCTACCGTGATGTGATCTTCTTCAAGCTGGTATCCAAGTTCGCGGGCCAGTTCCATCACAGTTTGGCGGGTGATTCCGTTCAAAAAGCAATCCGGTTTTGGCGTTCTGATAACCCCATTTTTAACACGGAATAAATTAGCCGCCGTTGCCTCTACCGCATAACCGCGATAATCAAGCATCAAGGCATCCGTGAATCCCGCGGCTTCGGCTTCATGCTTCGACAAAGTACCTATCATGTAAAGACCAGCAGCTTTCGAATGACAAGGAGCGGAGTCCGGCGAAGGTTTCTTCCAGCGCGATGTCATGAGAGCAATACCCTGTTCACGAAGTTCCGGAGAAAAGTAACTCGGCCACTCCCAACAGGCAATCGCCATGTGGGTTTTGTTCATTCGTCCCGAGATTCCCATTTGTTCGCTGCCGCGCCATACAACTGGGCGAATATATGCATCCGTCAAATTATTGGCTTTGAGAGTTTCTTGTTTTGCGGCTTCGATTTGCTCAACATTCCACGAAACATTTAGATCAAGGATTTCAGAGGAACGGAGAAGACGCGCCGAATGCTCAAGGCTTTTGAAAATGGTCCCTCCATAGGCCCGCTCGCCTTCAAAAACACAGCTGGCATAATGAAGCCCGTGGTTAATAACGTGAATTTTGGCGTCCCGCCACGGAACCAGAGCCCCGTCAAACCAAATAAACCCATCACGGTCATCAAAAGGGATCAGTGCCATGCCAAGCCTCTCTTCTTTTTGCTTTCAGAATGTGGAAATCCTTCTATATTTAGCCCAAGTATGTTCTTTTGACAAGCGTTGGACCGAGATACAAATGGAAACAGCCCTTTTTGGCGAAACTGACAAGCCTCACGTTCTTGTAGTGGATGATGATGACCGTATCCGCCAGCTGCTTTCTCGTTATTTGCAAGAGAACGGTTTTGTCGTTGCCACAGCCCGCGATGCAAAAAGTGCCGGAGAAATTCTCAAGCGAGCTACCTTTGATGGGTTGGTCGTAGATGTGATGATGCCCGGTCGGAACGGCATGGAGTTCACACGTGACCTCCGCGAGACAACCGATATTCCCATTATCCTGCTAACTGCTCTGGGAGAAGTGGAAGATCGTCTCAAAGGGTTTGAGTCGGGGGCCGATGATTACCTACCCAAACCATTCGAACCAAAAGAACTTCTTCTTCGCTTACAGGCCATCTTGCGGCGGCGCGACAAAGTACATCGGCGCGTAAGCAAATTCCGTCTTGGCAAATGGCGTTATGATCCTGAACTCAATGAAATGATTTGCGGGGAAGAGGTTATCCGGTTGACCAGCGTAGAATCAAGATTGCTTGAAGCTCTGTCCCTCCACCCGGGAAAAATCTTGAGCCGTGAAGAACTGGCTCGGTTATGCGGCGTTGATGGTAATGATCGAACCGTGGATGTGCAAGTTACGCGACTGCGCCGGAAAATTGAGGATGACTCGCGCACGCCACGTTATTTGCAAACCATTCGTGGACAAGGATATTTGTTGCGTCTTGATGAGGAAACGGATTAAACGCTCATGACATTCACACGGCAAAGCCTCTCGATTTCCTATTGGTCACGAAAGTTGTTGCCACGAACTCTTTTTGCAAGGTCTTTGCTGATTATTGTCATTCCTGTTTTGTTGCTGCAGGTCGTGACCACCATTGTCTTTGTTGATAACCACTGGCGGAAAATAACCTCTCGTCTGGCCTTTGCCGTAGCGGGAGAAGTTTCCATTATGGCCGACGAACTGGAACATGGATCGGACCCCCGAAAATTTAGAGACACCGCCGCCTATGCAGCCAAAAACTTGGATTTGCTCGTAACCTTTGAACCTGAGCGCACACTCACCCCCGGAATTAAAACCTCGGGAACATGGGAGCCTTTCACCGCCGAAGCCCTGTCCAAATCCATGGAACAACAAGTTCGGCGGCCCTATAGCCTTTCTTTGTCGCCTGACGATGAATGGGTCAATATTGGTGTTCAGTTGCCAAATGGAATCCTTCGCGTTTTTGTTTTGGAACGCCGCCTTTTTTCTTCTTCGGCTTATATCTTTCTTTTCTGGATGGTTGGGTCTTCGGCCATTCTGTTTGCTATCGCCGCTCTTTTCATGCGAAACCAAATCCGGCCAATTCGTAAGCTGGCCTTGGCCGCCGAGCGCATGGGGAAAGGCCAGAATATTCGGCCCTTAAAACCAGAAGGCGCACGGGAAGTCCGCCAAGCCACCCGCGCATTTTTGGATATGCACGAAAGAATCACTCGCCAAATCGAGCAAAGAACAGCCATGCTGGCGGGTATTTCGCATGATCTACGCACGCCTCTGACCCGCCTTAATTTAGGCCTGAGCATTCTGGGTGAGACCCCAGAGATCGAAGCTCTGAAAGGAGATGTCCGCGACATGGAGCGGATGATTAACGGCTATCTGACTTTTGTCCGAGGAGAGGGGCAGGAAAAATCAGAGCTGATTGACCTAGAAGGTCTGATCGGAAAACTGGTTGAAAGCACCCGCCGCCACGGCACACAGATTGACAGCGAGGCCAGCGGAAACTTAACCGTCAGCTTGCGCCCCATCGCTTTCGAGAGATGTTTGCAAAATTTAATCAGCAACGCCGAGAAATACGCCTCACGAATATGGATCACGGCAGAAAGACAAGAAAACGGTCTTTATATCCATGTCGAAGACAACGGTCCCGGGCTGGACCCCTCTTTATATGAAGAGGTTTTCAAACCGTTCTTTCGCGCCGATGCGTCACGCAACGCGACAACAGGCGGGGTGGGGTTGGGGCTGCCGATTGCCCGCGATATTATCCACTCCCACGGCGGCAATATCCACCTTGGCCCGAGTTCCCACGGTGGACTGGACGCTATTATTTTTCTACCCGTCTGAAATTTGGCTCTCTAGGTCACAAAAAAGCGGGGAGTCGCGCTCCCCGCTTTTTGAAATTCTGAAAATTTAGCGTCTAAGCAGCCAATTCCAAATTTCTTTTCTCCGCTCTGAGGGAGGCTAAGATTTCCTCATATAACTTGGCTTCTTGAGATAAGCAATCTTTGGCAATGGCTCGCGCCAAGTCCTGTTCAGACATTGTGTGTGTTTCACCGGTACTTTTTAGTGCAAACTGGGCCCGCAAAACGCCTCCAACACCAACAATAAAGGTAGGTTTTTTTCCAATAATACCGTCGATTCCATTATCACTCATTTTTACACACTCCATAATAATTAAGATAAAACGCCCCTAGTTTATGGAGGAATTCTGGGAAAAAACCAATCTTTTTCGTCGCGCAATTTACGAATACCAGCTATGAAGAAGAAACCAGAATCAAGGAGAAGAAACACCATGTCCCAAACCAGCGTTGCCTATGAAGCCGCCAAAATTCTTTTGAACACCAAATCGGTTTTGTTCAATTCCCGTGAGCCCTTTGTCTTTACCTCGGGCCGGATCAGTCCGGTTTATACCGATTGCCGCCGTTTGATTTCTTTTCCCACCGAGCGCAGCTATCTCATGAACGCAGGAGCTGAGTTGCTGCGCGAGAAAGTCGGGTTGGATCATATCGATTTCGTGGCAGGAGGAGAAACCGCCGGTATTCCCTATGCTGCTTTTATTGCCGACCGTTTGAATAAACCTATGCTCTATGTCCGAAAAAAACCAAAAGGCTTTGGCCGCATGGCCCAGATCGAAGGCTGTATGGATCAAGACAATCCCAAGGTCGTTCTGGTTGAAGATTTGCAAACCGATGGTGGCAGCAAGAAAGTTTTCATTGATGCTTTGCGGGAAGCCGGAGCCGTGATTGAACACTCTTTCGTTATTTTTCACTACGGAATATTCCCACAATCTCTCGCCAATATGAAAGCAATGGGAGTCGAATTGCACAACCTCACCGATTGGTGGTCGGTTCTGCAAGTGGCCAAAGACCTCAACTATTTTGATACAGAAACACTCTCTTCTGTTGAGTCGTTTTTGCACGCTCCTGATAGTTGGGCCGAAGCCAATGCCCACAGAATGCCAGCGAAGTCGGCCTGAAACCCATGACGTCCCCCCGCATTCATTTCCTGTCTGCCCAAACTGTTGAAGCTGAAAATGCTTTGAGGGATCTGGCCGCTCTCTATGGCCAGACCCCTTTGGATCAAGCCGAAACTGTGGTGGCTTTGGGAGGAGACGGAACAATGTTGGTGGGGCTGCATGATACGGCCACCACCAATGTTCCAGTCTATGGGATGAATTTGGGTTCGGTCGGGTTTTTGATGAACCCCTACCACAGAGACAACCTTCCCTCGCGGATCAATGCCGCTCAACGTGTTACTATTCACCCGCTGAGCATGGTTGCCACTGATAAACATGGCGTTGTTCACCGCGCCCTTGCCTTTAATGAAGTCTCGTTGCTTCGGCAAGTCCGCCAAGCCGCAAAAATCAGTATCAGCATTGATGGCGTTGAACGTCTTGGCGAATTGATTTGCGACGGGGTTTTGGTTTCAACCGCAGCGGGATCCACCGCCTATAATCTTTCCGCCCACGGTCCAATTATTCCGCTAGGGTCGGCAATTTTGGCTTTAACCCCCATTAGTGCTTTTCGACCTCGCCGCTGGCGCGGGGCTTTACTCCCCTCTCATGTTGCTATTCGTTTTAGCATTCTGGAGAATGACAAGAGGCCCGTAAGTGCAACCGCCGATGATGTCGAAGTGCGTGATGTGGTGTCGGTTGAAATTCGTCAATCCGAAACAGGCGCAAAGACCGTTCTCTTTGATCCTGACCATTCTCTTGAAGAACGCATTCTCAAAGAACAGTTTTTGCCTTAACCTTTGATGCCCGTCACGAACGTATCAATCAAATAACAAACCATCTCGTTGGCTTGTGCTTTTCCACCAACCAAAGGAATTTTTCCCGTTTCTTGGAGCAAACAAAGCCCGTGAACCGAGGACCACAAGACTCGCGCCGCCATTTTTCTTTTTTTATGCTGATGCGCCGAGAAAAATTCCGCCAACAGGTTTTCGAGCGGCAAGAATAAAAGATCAATCTTTTCCTGATACCCTTCTCTGTTTTTTCTTGCCTCAGGAAGATGGAGAGAAAACAACATCTCCCAATAGGGCCGGAATTCCTGCGCGAAACCCATGTAACGCTCAGCCATTTTTTTCATGTTCTGCAAAGAAGATTTCGCCGGATCATTACATTCTGGGCTGGCAAGAACATCGTAAAGAGCATCCAGCGTCCGCTCATTCAAGCAAAGATACAAATCATCCATCGACTCAAAAAAATTATAGATGGTTCCGGGTGTATAACCAATTTCTGTGGCAATCCGCCGCGCAGTCAAGGCACGAACTCCCTCTTTTCCAAGAATCTCCCACGACCGGTTCAAAATCAGCTCTTCAAGCTCTTCGTGGCTGTGGTCGCTGCGCCTTGCCATTATTTTTCTCCTTCTTCGCTGTTTGCAAGAGCCAAAGCCTTGACTGCAGTATAATCAACTTTTCCAGTGCCAAGCAGTGGGATTTTGTCCACCACCAGAATCCGCGCCGGAACCGCCAACGGTGTCATTCCATTAGCCCCCGCATAAGCAACCAAATCTGCACGCTGGGCAGCGTGGGCCGTTGTCACCAGCACCAATTGCTCTCCCTTTCGCGGATCAGGAAAACAGACAACGGCATGAAGAAACTCCGGATAGACCGCTTCGGCTATTTGTTCACCTACGGCGAGAGAAACCATCTCTCCGGCAATTTTAGCAAAGCGTTTGGCTCGCCCCAGAATTTTGATATAGCCATCGCCATCAATTGCAACAATATCTCCGGTATCATGCCAGCCTTCAGCAGGAGGCTGTAAGACCCCGGGAAGATCTTCCTTGTAGTACCCGAGCATGACATTTGGCCCCTTAACAAGGAGACGGCCCCCATCTTCAACCCCCGTGACCGGATCAAGGCGAAGCGTCATGCCACTAAGAGGACGACCGACCGTTCCTTCTTTCTGGTGCATCGGAGAATTAACAGCAATTGCCGGAGACGTTTCCGTTGCGCCATAGCCTTCGAGAATCCGCACACCAAACCGATCCATGTAAATTTTTCTGGTACTGTCTTTGACTTTTTCCGCCCCTGCGAAAATATAGCGGACCCCATAAAAATCGTACGGGTTGGCCACCCGCGCATAGCCCGAAAGAAACGTATCCGTTCCAAAGAGAATACTGGCGTTGGTAGCGTAAACCAGTTCTGGAACAATCTTGATATGCAGCGGATTGGGATACAAGAAGGTACGAATACCAGAAAGGATTGGCAAAAGCGTTCCGCCCGTTAAACCAAACGAGTGAAACATAGGCAAGCAGTTGAAGACAATATCCCGTTGATTAAAGGAAACGCGACAAGATAGCTGAATAATATTGGCAATTAGATTCTCATGGCTGAGAACCACACCTTTTGGCGAACCCTCTGACCCCGACGTGAACAAAATAACCGCCGGATTTTGAGGGCTTGTTTTTTCTTGTTTCGCAAAAAGAAGTCCTCTGACCTTATCCACAACCCCAATATTTTCCGCCACATCTTCAAGATAAAGAATACGAACATTCTGGGATAAGACCTCAACCATTTCCTCCAAATGCGCGGCCTCAATGAATCGGCGGGAGGTTATAAGCGTTTTAACCTGCGCATTTTTACAACTTGCAAGCACGGCGTGGGTTCCTGCCGTAAAATTGAGCATGGCGGGAACCGCACCTATCGCTTGCAGAGCAAAAAACGAAACAACAGCCCCGGCTGAATTCGGCAGCATAACGCCAACATTCTCGGAAAAGGAAATGCTCCGCGCAAGATGCGCTCCCAAGACCTTCGCCTTCGAAATCAGTTTGCCATAGGTTAGCGGAGAGAAATCAACATCTTCAACAATTGCAAATCCGCTGCCACTCAAATCCTGCGCTTTGAGCAACGACTCCCATAAGGTTTGTTTCCGGTTAGAAGTCTCCATCATCATAGTTTCCATGACATCATAAAGCTGACGACTGGACGCAGCGCGGCGCGATTTTCCTTTTAGGTTTTCATCAATCTTGAACTTCACCGGTTCCAAGAAAGTAATGGTAATTTTAGGAAATCTTTTGAAAGGAACCTTTCCGCGCAGCCTCGTAAATCCGGTGTATTGAACCCCGTCAAGGCGCACAGGCAAAATCATGGCGTCCGCTTTATCGGCAATCAAGCCAGGGCCATCATAGATTTTCATCAGACTTCCGGTTGAACTCAGCCTCCCTTCAGGGAAAATAACAATCTGACGGTCTTTTTCCACTTCGTGAATGAGCGATTTGATCGAATATGGGTTTGTCGGATCAAGAGGAAAAGCATCAACGAGTCTTAGAAAAGGCTTCACCCACCACCACATTGCCACTTGGGTATTGATAGCAAACATCGGACGCCCGGGCAAAAAGGCTGCCAAAAGCGGGGGGTCAAGCAAAGAGCCATGATTGCCGACAATAACCGCTCTTTTCCCTGCTTTTTCAACGTTTTCGAGTCCTTTGACCTCTACACGGTAAAAAATTTTGAAACACACTTGCAAGAGAGTTTTGAACAGGTAATCAGGCAACAACCCGCAGATATAAATTGCGACAGCGATATTGGCGAGACCGAAGGCTAGAAAAATCTCCTGAACATCCCATGAGGCCGAAAGCAAAGTCGCGCAAATAGCAGCAGACAAAACCATGAACAACGAGTCGGTAATCGCGCTTCCCGCCATAATCCGCGCCCGTGTTTCTGCCGGAGTGCGCTCTTGCAAAATCGCCGTAAGCGGAACGACAAAGAGACCGCCAAAGACAGAAACAAGGCAGACATCAAGAATAATCCGCCAATGGGCAAGGTGAGATACAAACTGACCCAATGACATCAAGGTCTGGTCTGCGTTATGCACCACATAGGAAGTCGCCATATACAAATCCAGTGAAAAAGCGGTAAGTCCCAACGCAGCCAGAGGAACATAAGTGGCCGCTACTTTTCCGTGAAGGAGTTTGTTGTTGAATAATCCACCTATACCAATTCCAATCGAAAACAGAACGGTAAAAAGGGTGAGAATGCTTTCCTGAGCTTGCAGAGAAATTTTGACGTAGTTTGGAAACTGCGACAAAAACATACTTCCCACACAGAAAAACCACCCCTTGCCAAGCAAAGAGAGAACAACATCACGATGTTGCGAGAATGTGTATTTGAGAACAGAGCGCGTTTCGCTAACCGGATTGGGGTTAAAAGGAGTGGGCTCAAGAGCCGCTGCTCCGGCCGGAATATAAAGACTGGCAACATACCCGCCAAGAGCTACAACCGCGATTAAAGAGCTGATGGCGATGGTCCCAAAGGAAAGGCTCATCAGAGAAATGCCAAAAATCGTCCCAAGCAAGATCGCAAGAAACGTTCCGGTATTAAGCAGCGCGTTCCCGCCAATCAATTCATTATTTTTCAAATGTTCTGGAAGAATTGAATATTTACACGGACTGAAAAACGCCGAATGCGTGCCCAGCGCAAAAATAGTTACATACATGAGTGGAATGGACTCGCTCACCAAAGCGGTTATACCAAGCGCAGCAATGCCAAGCTCAACCAACTTGACTACCCGAATAACTTTATGCTTGGGGAAACTATCCGCCAATTGTCCAGCGGTGGCCGAGAAAATAAAGAAAGGAAAGACCAAGGTGGCCGCCGCCGCCGTACTCATCAACGCCTGCGTCTTGGCATCTAGCCCCAGTTGAGATGCCAGTTGATAAACCACCAGAATAATCATGGCGTTTTTGAAAAGATTATCGTGAAAAGCCCCTAGAAACTGGGTAACAAAAAGCGGCAAAAACCGACGATCTTTCATGAGAAGAAATTGGCTTTGGGGCATGGTCTTTGATCCATTCTGTCTTAAAATAAACATTGTTCAATTATTACTATCCCACATCTCTATGGACTTAGGCAAGATTATTCTGAACAATGTTAAATTAAACCAATTCTCTTTTAGTTAAAAGGAGAAAGAATGAGAAATCTGCCAATAACGCTTTTTTAATGCGGGAAGCCCTACTCGTCGCGGTGAGTCCGCTCCATACGCTCGTGACGCTCTTGCGCTTCAAGCGAGAGTGTCGCAATCGGGCGAGCGTCAAGGCGGCCAACGGTAATCGGCTCCCCTGTTTCCTCACAATACCCGTAAGACTCATCGTCAATGCGCAGTAAGGCTTCATTGATCTTGGAAATCAATTTGCGCTCACGGTCCCGCGTGCGGAGTTCCAATGCATGATCGGTTTCAGCCGAAGCCCGATCCGCCAGATCCGGCTTTTGCAGCTCGGTATTCTGCAAGGTGTTGTGAATGGTTTCTTCAGATTCGCGAAGCAGCTCATTCCGCCACGAAATAAGCTTGAGTCTGAAATACTCGGTCATGACCGGATTCATAAACTCTTCCTTATCCGAAGGTTTATAATTGGGCGGGACAATAACACTGCCGACTGTGGACATATCAGCTTCCTTGTTTGCGAATCGGGTTAGATGATAAAAACGTCAGGAACACTAGCAAGTTTGGCCCATAATTCAAGCCATTATAGAAAGCTATCCACCATTATCATTAAATTACAAGAACTTAGAGGCTTCAATTGCCATACGCATCTTGGCAATCTCAATTTGAGCGCGAAGATCAATCTCATCAAGAATAGAGGTAAGTTGGGGATCTGTCACCCGTTCACGGTGCGAGGCCACAACATCGGCAATATCCAGTAAATTGCCAACCGAGAGAGACCCCGTCAACATAGCAAGGCGCACTTTATCAAGTTGATGAATAATATCATCGGCCCGTTTTCTCATCCGCCCGCGTGCAGCCCGCTGGGCTGGATCATCCGCCCCTTGCGCCGCGAGCAACACATCCACGCTGGAAATAACCCCTGTTGCCGCCGAATGCGCAGGGGCTTCGGTTTCCGAAGTTTCCAACAAACTTCCAAAAGCACCTGCCCCCCCGCTCGACTTGGCTTTGTCTGCCTTACGCGAAGAGGAGGTTTTCTGGCTTTGATCTGGACCTTGAATTTTCATGGCGTGGTTTTCTCAAAAAATGTCGTTTTCATCCTTTCATTGTAACAAAAAAATGCGTTTTGGTCGCTCGGCAAGTTTTTCCTAGTTCCCCTCTTGCCCAGTTTTTTCCTTTCCGCAAAACTGTTTCTCAACCATCCCATTGATAAAAAACAATAAAAACCGCGGCCAACTTGGCACGCTCTTCGCAAGGGTTTCTCCGGATCAAAGTATCCTGAAAAGAAAATGGGTAGAAAAAGATGAAAAAACATACACAACCACTTTTTTGGAACGGCTTGAGGCTTATGCTCTCGGCTTTGTGCCTTATCGGCCTTTCGCTTCCCGCCAATGCCGCAACCACGCGGATCAAAGATATTGTGGACATAGAAGGCGTGCGCGACAACGTGTTGATTGGGTATGGTCTTGTCGTTGGCCTTAACGGAACGGGAGACAAACTCAACAACGCTCCCTTCACCCAACAATCTCTCATCGCCATGCTGAACCGCCTCGGCGTTAATATCCAAGGACAGAACCTCAACACGGGAAACATTGCCGCCGTTATGGTCACGTCAACCTTGCCTGCCTTTTCTGCGCCCGGGGGCCGCGTGGATGTAACCGTTTCTACCCTCGGCGATGCCAAGAATCTTCAAGGCGGTACACTTCTCGTCACGCCCTTGATGGGCGCGGATGGTGAGGTCTATGCCGTGGCCCAAGGGCCTGTGGCGATTTCAGGATTTTCAGCTTCAGGCCAAGGCCAGAGCGTCACACAAAACACCCCCACGCGAGGCCGCATTGCCGAAGGCGCGATTGTCGAACGGAAGATTGATTTTGATCTGAACGCCCTGCCTGAAATTCACTTGGCTTTGCGCAACCCAGATTTCACCACAGCCCGCCGGATTGCCCGCGCCATTAACGGCTTTACCTCGGCCAACATGGCCAGTGCCGAAAACGATGGGACGGTTCTGCTGCGCAAGCCGGCTGCCTACCCGGGAACGGTTGTCGATCTCATCACCGATATTGAACAATTGCCCATTCAGCCCGACCAAGTCGCCCGCGTGGTGGTCGATGAAAATTCAGGAACCATTGTCATGGGGTCTGATGTGCGGATCAGCACCGTAGCCATCGCCCAAGGAAACCTGACCATCAAGATCAACGAAACCCCCCAAGTTTCGCAACCAAACCCCTTTGCAGAGAAAGGTGAAACCACTGTGGTTCCCCGTTCGGACATTACCATCAATCAAGGGAAAGACACCAAAATGGCCATTCTGGAGAGCGGTGTCACCCTTCAAGACTTGGTAACCGGATTAAACAAACTGGGAGTGGGGCCGCGAGACATTATCACCATCTTGCAAGCCATCAAAACTGCCGGAGCCCTTCAAGCTGATATAGAGACCATGTAACATGATAAACCTAGGAACCAACACATCTGCCACTTCCTTGCAAACAGCTTCTTCTCAAGCTGGCGTGGACCGCATTCTGCGCTCTGCCGATGCTGCGGGACAAGCTGCCCTGAGCGGAAAACAAGAAAAAGCAGCAGAAGCCGCCAAAGATTTTGAGGCGGTCTTCATCGCCGAAATGCTCAAACCTATGTTTGAAACAGTCGAAGTCGATGACACTTTCGGTGGCGGCCACGGCGAGGAAGTCTTCCGCGGTTTGATGGTTCAAGAATACGGCAAAATGCTCTCTCACAAAGGAGGCATTGGTCTTGCCACGCACATTCAAGCCCAACTCTTAAAACTTCAAGAAAAAGGAACTGCCGCATGACCCAAACCCTTGCTTCTTCCTCCTTCTCTCTCGGCGGGTCCCCCGAGAAAACTTTGAATACGATGATTGTTCTGACCCAAAAGTTGAAACATATTTATCAGGACGAATTGAACGCTTTGGACAGCAACAACTTGAAAGCCTTTCTTGATTTGCAACCATCGAAAGCTCAGGTTTCGCGTGATTACGAACTCAGTGTGAAAGAGATTCAAGTCCGCTCGGCCTCCATCAAAAAAACCGATCCCGCCCTGCGGGCCAAGGTTATGGCTGAGCAGAACGAACTAGCCGCGCTGGCCGAACGCTCGCAGGAAATTTGTTCGCGCATGGCCGAAAGCATCAAACGGGTTCGCGCCCGCTTGATTGAAGCCGCCCGCAATGCCGTAGCCGATGAGCAAAGAAGCAATTACAGCAGCGATGGGAAAAAGGATTCCGGAGCCGCCGCAAAACCAATCGCTACCGCCATCAACGAAGCCGTATAGACCTGTTACGCAAGGAGAATAAAAATGTCCACATCTGCCGCTGCCCTTTCTCTTTCCGGTGGAAGAAACCCCTTTGCGACGAACTCTTCCTCTGGTCAAGATTTGGGAGATCTTACAGCAGAATCGCTGTTCGCGTCGATGATGGCGGGGTTGTTGGGAACTCCCTCCCTTGCCACTCCAGCTCCAGCCCTTGGCGATGCGCCGCTGCAATTTGGCGGCAAAGGATTCAACTTTGATCCATCCTTACTTGTCGTCCCTAACGCCGATCTAAGCGAAGGGGCTTTCGACATTTCTTCTTTCTTTTCTGATTTTTCTCCTAAGGATCAATTTGCCGATGGGAAGTTTTCCGCAGATCTTCTTAAATCGCTTACCGCTGGAGTTCCCCAGATTCCAGCAGGCCAGACAGGCCAGAGCAGTCTTCCCGTGACGGCAAGCTTCTATCAAAATGCCGATGGAACGACAACGCAAACAACATCTCTGGCGGATCCTTTGTTGGTCGCAACAGGCCTCTCCCCCGTACAAATGGAAGAATTGATATCCAAACTCTCTGCCATTTCGGTCAAAGCAACAAACGAAAATGGAGAAAATATCCCCGATCAGTTTGCCGTCATCTCTTTCACGGATTCTGGGATAGAATCGGCAGGGGATGAAATTGGTAAAAGTCTGAATCCGGAATTTGATCCCGTAGAATTTCGAATTGCCCAGCAATTGCCACGGGTGGGGGCTCCCCTCAAGCCTTTCGAGATAGCCAGCACTTCTGACCAGCAGATCGAAAATGTATCTTCTGGTGAGAAAGACACTGCCGGTGCGTCTTCACGTTCCGCCCACGCGCTTCAAGGATCGTTGGGTCAAGTGGGGCTTGAAAAATCTGGTCAACTTGGATATCAAGAAGAGTCCCTTCCTTTCCTTATTGATCCGCAAAGCGGTCTTCTCTCTTTGCCCAACGCAGCAAACGGTCTTCCTTCTCCCGCTGCCGGTGGACAGACTACATTGACCAACCCGCTTTTGCACAACTTCTCTGCGGTTCAGTCCCATCCGGCCATGCAAGCCGTAGCAACCCTTATCCAAAAAACTGCCAAACAGGGGGAAAGTCAAAGCCTCGCTATCCAGCTAGATCCCCCAGAGCTTGGCCGATTGAATGTGAGAATGCAATACGATGCCGGAGAACCCTTAAAGGTTCATATTGTCCTTGAAAAAGCCGACACCATGGCGATGTTCTTGCGTGACTCTCACGCCTTGCAAAGCGCCTTGGATCAAGCCGGATTGAAGACGGATAGTGCCTCGCTCAGTTTTGAACTCTCGCAAGATGGCAGTGCATTCCAACAAGCTTTGGGCGGGGGACAGAACCAATCTGGATCGTCTTCTTCAGGAAAGAGATGGACCGCTTCAAGCAACCAAAATGTTGATCTCTCTCAACTACCCCCGATCGAAACAGTCATGGACCTTAGCACCGATCCGAAAACCGGTCTGACCCGCTATAACTTGCTGATATAATGGGGAGGTAGTCTAGTAAGACAGTCTAGGAAGAGGTATCGGCCCTGTCCGGTTGTTCTTCTCTAGGAGGCCTGCTGTTTTGTTCGCGAACAAAGCGCTCGGCCTCAAGGACCATTTGTGGAAATTCTGGCTTCTCAGGACGGTAGCGAACGTCAAGTAGGTTTTCAAAATTCTTGACCTCGGCACTCAGCCGTACCATGCGCTGACGGCCTGATTCTGCCTCTTTGGCTGGCGGCGAGAACCGTTCAATCAACCCTTGGCGCAGCCTCTCGTTGGTCATGCCAATCTGGAATGCCAGTTGGATTCCTTCAAGCAGAGCTGCGGCCACAGTCAAACACTGAGAAACCGTTACCTTGTGCTCCCCACGATCTTCGACAATAAAATTAAATGTTGTCCGCTTATTTGGGTTGCGCAAAATGAGTCCCCCGCGCCCAGAGCCAACCTTCACCG
>JAGOQV010000077.1 GCA_018063145.1 Alphaproteobacteria bacterium | reverse complement strand
GTTTGCCTTCGAGGAAATCTTCGCGCACAGCCATAATGAAAGAGGTCAAGGCCGAAACAATTGTCACGGAGATCAGTAATTTGATGAAGGTTTCGCCTTCGAAAAATTCAAACCAGATTTGTCCAAGAATGAGCAAGACAGCGACAAGTCCAAACCCGCCGAGGGCCAGCAACATCTTACGAGAGCGGCTTTTTTCGAGGTCATCCCAGATCATGCCGACATACAGGCCATAAAGCCCCGACAAGCCAAGGGTGATGAGCAAACGGATGAAAATTTTTGGATCAAAAAGAGCAAACCACATCTGGCCAAGAACGAGGATCACAAAAACGGTCCCCAGCCCGATAAGGCCAATTCCTAGAATGCGGAAACTGCGGCTCATTCAACTTCCCGTTCAAGAATGCAGACAAAGGCTTCACGATTAAAGAACAGCAAGGCGCGGCGATTTTCCCGCTCCATCGTGCGCACGCGCCAACCCTGCGCCGCATTCTTGTTCAGAAATTCCGTAAAGCGTTCGGGATCAATCTTGGCTTCGCCAAGCAAAATTGAGCCGAGCAGGGGTTCTTGATAAATGACGGTTTTATATTCGTATCTCTGTCTGGGCATGGTTTTTATTCTTCCAGTTTCTTTTTGAGCAATTCGTTGACCATATCGGGATTGGCTTTGCCACCTGATTTTTTCATGATCTGGCCGACAAAAAATCCGAATAATTTGTCCTTGCCGGATTTATAGGCTGCGACATTATCTGGATTTTCAGCCACAACTTCAGCCACAATCTGCGCAATGGCTCCTGTGTCCGTAACTTGTTTCAATCCTTTGGCCTCGACAATAGCGGCTGCATTTTTCCCGCTTGCCATCATCTCAGCGAAAACGTCTTTGGCAATTTTTCCGGAAATGGTGTTGTCAAGAATAAGGTCAATCAACCCGCCGAGTTGTGTTGCGCTGACAGGACTTTCGCTCAAAGTCTTGCCATCTTTGTTAAGTCCGCCTAAGAGTTCATTGATAACCCAGTTGGCCGCCATTTTGGGATCGCGTCCCGTTGCCACGGTTTCATAAAAGTCGGCTCTGGCGCGTTCAGCAATCAGAACCGAGGCATCATAAATACCAAGGCCAAAGTCCCGCATGAAGCGGTGTTTTTTCTGGTCGGGCAGTTCCGGCAAAGTGGCCTTAATGGCATCAACAAAATTTTGTTCAAAAACCAACGGCAGAAGGTCAGGGTCAGGAAAATAGCGGTAGTCGTGGGCTTCCTCCTTCGAGCGCATCGAACGAGTTTCCCCTTTGGCAGGGTCCCACAAGCGCGTTTCCTGTTTGATCTTCCCACCCGATTCAATGATTTCGATTTGCCGCTGCGCTTCGTAGTCAATGGCCATTTGAACCGCTTTGATTGAGTTGACGTTCTTAATCTCGCAGCGTGTTCCGTAGTCTTCCCCCACACGGCGCACTGAAACATTCACATCCGCCCGCATAGACCCTTCCTCAAGGTTGCCATCGCAGGTTTCAAGGTAGCGCAAGATCATGCGCAGTTTGGTGAGATAGGCGGTTGCTTCCTCTGGCCCGCGCATATCAGGCTCAGAGACAATTTCCATGAGGGCACATCCAGCACGGTTCAGATCGACAAAACTTTTGGAGGGGTGCTGGTCGTGAATAGATTTCCCTGCATCTTGTTCAAGGTGAAGGCGGGTAATGCCAATCTCCTTGCTAGAGCCATCGGCAAGATCAACCTCCACCACGCCTTTCCCCACAATCGGGTGCAAAAACTGCGAGATTTGATAGCCTTGGGGAAGGTCAGGATAAAAATAGTTTTTACGCTCAAAAACTGAGCGATTGTTGATTTGGGCATTGAGGCCAAGGCCAGTTCGCACAGCCTGTTCCACGCAGTATTCGTTGAGAACAGGGAGCATCCCGGGCATGGCCGCGTCAACAAAGGAGACGTGAGAGTTAGGAGCCCCGCCAAATTCACATGAAGCTCCAGAAAATAGTTTGGATTTGGCGGTCACTTGGGCATGAACCTCAAGCCCGATAACCATTTCCCAATCTCCCGTTTCACCTTTTAGTAGAGCAGCCATTTTTTCTTTCCTCTAAATAAACCGAGTCAAATTCTATTGTGTGTTGGTCAAGCAAGATAATGCGATGGATTTTTGGGTCGTCTGAAAATCTTCGCTATCCACAATCGCGGCCATAGGGTCCACGATATTAGGGTTTTGTTTCAAAATTTTCCCCATGAGTTGAACCGCCTGCTGCTCCGTGTACTCTCCCATTTTCTGAGAGAGGCAGTTACAGACTTGAGGTTTGCCAATATCAGCCTGACATTTTTTGGCAATCATATCGTGAACCGGAGCCTGCAGGCAGGGAGCTTGAACAAATTCCAAAACTTTGTTGAGAGCAGCGCGGGCGGGGTCACCTGCGGCCCCAAGAGCCTGAAGATCTTCGGTTGTCATGTTGTCTTGCATCTTTTCAGATGTGCATTTGCAAAAAGTTGCCTGAGATCTTTGCGACATGGTCCCTTCGGCGGAGGCTCCCTTCACGCAGTTCTCATAGTATTGATCTCCCATTTCTTTGGTGATGGGGCCAGCCAAAGCCGCGCCGGATACAAGCAGAACAAGAGCAAAAAGAATGGGGGCAGAAAACTTCATATTGTAATCCTTATTATTATTGTTTGAAGGGTGTGTCGCGTTTCAGATAACTAAGGGCGCAGGAATCGCGAGAGTTTTCAAGGACTCTTTGGTAACCTTCACTTTTCCACAAAGCTTGAATAGGGTCGCTTTTCATGCGGGTTGTATTGCCGAGTTCCAGCAAAATATTCGCGCTGGCCAATTTTTTTACATGATCCCGCATCTTTTTTCCCACGCATTTGCAATAGGTCGGAATATAGGAAATGCGCAGGTCGTTCGATTTATAGAGAACGCAGTAAAGATATTCGATTTCTTCAACGGGCATTTCCATGCATGGAGCCACGACGTTCTGAACGTAGTTCTCGAAAGTCTTATTGCCAATGACCCGATTTTCTTTCTTCTGCATCTCGGCCAATTCCCCAAGCCGGACTGTTCCTTGTGTCGCGGCAGAAGCGCAGGCGCAGTAAGTATGGTGGGCATCGGGCGTGAAGCGTTCAGGGACTTTGGCAAGGCAGCGGTCATCTATTTTTTTGATAACTTCATCAGGAATCGCACCCTTAGGGTTTCCTTGCAAATCCTTATCTTCCACCATAGGAACCAGATTGGTCGGGGTGAAGGGGAGGTTGTTTAAGGAATAGGGGGAGCCTGCTTGTTTTTTTATAGCCATGACTTTTCGCCCCTGTTCTTCGGCCTTAGCCACCAAAGGCAAGGCCGCAAACAAAGAGAACAAGCACAAGAAAATCATAAAGTTTTTCATTCTGCTTTTCTCCAGCCTACTCAGCCGCAACCGAAAAATTTTGCGGAATTTTATTGAACTGAGCCGCTTTTTCTAAAGCATAGGCGGTGCGGAACATGGTTGCTTCATCCCATGCGCGCCCAATGACTTGAAGGCCAAGAGGAAGCCCTTGTTTATCAAGACCTGTCGGGACTGAAATTCCTGGCAATCCGGCAAGGGAAGCCGGAATGGTGAAAACATCCCCCAGATACATTTTAATTGGATCATCCGAATTTTCACCAATCGGGAAGGCTGCTGAAGGGGCTGTCGGCGTGAGAAGAACATCGCAGCTCTCAAAAGCCTTGATAAAATCATTGGCAATGAGGCGGCGTACCTTTTGCGCCTTGGTGTAATAGGCATCGTAATATCCGGCAGAAAGGCAGTAAGTGCCAATCATGATCCGGCGTTTGACTTCAGCCCCAAACCCTGCAGCCCGCGTTGATTCATAGGAGTCGGTTAGATCTTTCCCTTCAACGCGTAGCCCATAACGAACGCCATCATAGCGAGCAAGGTTGGAAGACGCCTCTGCCGGAGCGACAATGTAATAAGTTGGAACAGCATATTTCGTATGGGGGAGAGAAACATCAACAATGGTTGCCCCCGCATCTTTGAGCATGGAGGCTCCGTTTTCCCACAAGTCAATGATCTCTTGCGGCATCCCCTCCACGCGGTACTCTTTGGGAATACCAACGCGCAAACCCCGAATATCCTGTTTCAGAAGACCCGCAAAATCGGGAACCTCGCGGTTGGCCGATGTGCTGTCTTTTGGGTCATGGCCTGACATGGTTTGAAGCAATAGAGCAGAATCTTCAACCGTACGGGCAAAAGCTCCGGCTTGATCCAAAGACGAGGCAAAGGCGATAATTCCCCACCGCGAGCAGCGGCCATAGGTCGGCTTCACGCCAACAATGCCTGTGAAGCTGCCGGGTTGACGGGTGGATCCGCCCGTGTCGGTTCCCGTCGCGCCCATCGCCATTCCAGCCGCCACGGCTGCTGCTGAGCCGCCCGAAGATCCCCCTGGGACCAGTTTTTTGTGAGGCTCGTCTTTTCGTTTCCACGGAGATTCAACAGGGCCGAAATAGCTGGTAATGTTCGACCCGCCCATCGCAAATTCGTCAAGGTTGGTCTTAGCAACCGAGATCGTTCCGCTATCCAGCAATTTCTGAGAAACTGTGGACTCATAAGGCGGAACAAAATTGCCCAGAATATGGCTGCCTGCTGTGGTTTTGACCCCTTTGGTACAGAACAAATCTTTCATGGCAATCGGGATACCTTCAAGCGGGCGCATTTCCCCTTTGGCAATGCGGGCATCACTTTCTTTGGCCGCTGCTCTCGCTTGATCTGGCGTTTCGGTGATAACGGCATTGAGAGAACGACAAGCTTCGACTTGTTTAATATGGGCTTCCACCAATTCGCTCGCACTGAACTCGCGGCTGCGCAAACCTGTGAGAGCTTCGGTAATTGTCAGGTTGATTAATGGGCGTGTCATGGCGGGGCCTTCTACTCAACAACTTTGGGAACAACGAAGAAACCTTCAACCGCTTCCGGTGCGTTCTTCAGAATAGTATCGCTATCATTTCCTGTGGTGACCATGTCCTCGCGGAGGGTCAGGACAATCTCGGACACGTTGGCCAGAGGTTCCACATTATCAGTGTTCACTTCCTGAAGCTGCTCGGCCCATTGCAAAATGTTTTGCAGCTGAGGGGCATAATAATTAAGATCTTCTTCGGTGACTTTGATACGCGCCAAGCGGGCGATTTTTGAAACCGTTGCTTTATCAATTGTTGTCATTGGCAATCTCTTGTTTCTATGGTTCAAAGGCTCTTAACATTAGAAAAGGAAACCGACAAGAACCATGACCATTGTTTCCAGAGAAGACTTTAAGGCCAGTTTGCCCCCAAATGCAAAGGTTTTGGGGCTGGATATTGGCACAAAAACAATCGGACTGGCTTTTGGCAGTGTTTCAAGCCGGATTGCAACGCCGCTTTTGGTGATTGAGCGGTCAAAAATCAAGGCAGATGCTGGGATTTTGGCTAAAGCGATGGCAGAGTACGAAACGGTCGGCCTTGTGGTGGGGTGGCCGCTTGATGCGGCCGGAAATCCCGGGCCACGGTGTCAGGCGGTGCGGGATGTGACGCTCGAATTGCTCAAATATCTGCCTGACGTTCCTGTTGTGTTTTACGATGAAAGGTTTTCAACCGTTCAATCCCACAGCTTTTTGATTGAGGAAGTGGATATGTCGCGCAAAAAACGGGGAAAAATTGTGGATAAAATGGCCGCTCAAATTATTCTTCAAAATTTTCTGGCGGAACATAAGGGGTAGTTCCGTAGCGAGCGAGGCGGGACCCGTTGAGCTTCATCCAGCGTTTTCCACCCTCAAAATCTGTGGATAACTCTTCGCATAATTTCCAGAATCTATCGCTGTGGTTGGGGTGGATCAAATGGGCGGCTTCGTGAGCCACAACGTAATCTGCGGCAAAGCGAGGAGCAAAGACCAGTCGCCACGACAAAGCCATTCGCCCATCAATTGAACAACTTCCCCAGCGCGAGGTCATGTCGCGAACTGTGAGAGTTTTAAGCCTGCGCCCCAAGCGAGCGGCTTTTTCCTGCGCCATGAGTCCCAACTCGGTTTTGGCATGAGCTTTCAAAAATCGTTCAATGCGTGGGGCTGGGTTTTCAAGACGGGTATCAATCCGCAAAGACTCCGTTTCAAAACCTATCGTTGTGATACGAGAGAGGGCAGGGATGATTTGGATTTGATACACGCAATCAAAAACCGGAATGGCAACCCCATCGGCAAAGGGAATGGGCGCAGGGATGCCAGCTATTTTCTCGTTGATCCAATCCTGATGCGCATAGGCAAATTCATAGGCCTTGCGAAGACTGGCCCGCTGGGGAATGACCAAATGAACCTTGCGGTCGTGAGATGCCACACGCAATGCCATTCGCCGCGCCCGAGAAGACACGCGAAGCTCAAGATGTTCGGAAATATTCGAAAAGTCCACGTCAGCTTGGCTTCGCGGAGATTTCTTTGCTAAATGCAAGCCCAACCGCTGCACCATGTTTCTGAGTAAGTCCCGTCTCCGTGATTCACGCGGTGGCAAGTCCGAGAGGCCACACCGCTGGCACAGGTGGAATCGTACCGCTCTTCCGTCCATGTTTCAAGCGGACGGCCCTTGATTCCTGCCTTTTCCAGTTCGGATTCTATCGCTTTGACAATCGCTGCGGACTCTTTATTGACGTTGGCGTTTAGAGCATCGGAAACAAGTTTGAGAAGTTTTTCTTTGTCGCTCATGGAACTCTCCTAAATAATCGGATCGAAAAGGGTTGATTCATAGACCTGTTGCAAAAGTCCTAGGCCACGTCATTCCCTGAATTTTTTGATAGAAAAATTCTAAGGGAATCCAAAAACATCAGTATGCTATGGATCGCCCTAGAATTTGTCTTACACCAAATTCGGGCGATGACAAACTTTTGCAACAAGTCTAACACATAAAGTGGTTTAACATTTTCCCGTTCTAGAAGAAAGCAGAAGGTATAAAATGATTGTTGTTGTAACGTCTTTCTCCAATCGGGAGGACGCAGAGAGAGTTTCGAATATTCT
>JAGOQV010000076.1 GCA_018063145.1 Alphaproteobacteria bacterium | reverse complement strand
GAAATGAACAGGGTAACCTGCATTTTTAAGAAGAGTCTGCAAAGACTGAAGACTCGAAAGAGGACTTCTGTCATCGACACAAACAATAGTTGGCAGTTTTTCCATGCAGGCTATGTAAATAGAAATGGCCGAGAAATCAAGAAAAATCAGACCCGAGGGAGTCTTTTATAAACCAAATAGGTTTGCCGACGGCCAGCCTTGCCGCCTTTGCTCTCATAGCGGGTTGCCAGCCAGTTGTCGGGGGCGGTTTGCCAGTCTTTCGGGCTTTGCGCCAGCCATTCAAAGTCCGAACACGCCGTTGTTTGACAAACCATCCATTCTGCCAGTTCGTCCACATCGGTGGTTTGAATCATTGTGCCGCCGTCCTTGAGCACACGGGCAAAAACTTTCAGGTTCTTTGGGGTCACAACACGCCGTTTGTGGTGGCGAATTTTAGGCCACGGATCGGGATTGAGGATATAAAGAACATCCACGGATTGGTCCTCAAAACTGTTGAGAGCCAGCAAAGCATCATCCGCCAAAACACGAATATTTTCAGGCACAGGATCGGGCAGGGACTTAAAAAAGGCTGACATTCCGTTCATAAAAGGCTCTGCGCCGATAAAATGATCGTTTGGGTGCGTGGCCATGAGGTGAAGAAGATGCTCGCCATTGCCGAAGCCAATTTCAAAATGAAGCTTTTGCGGGGGACCGGCAAAAAAAGATTGCGGGTCCACATTCGCTTGTTCCGTTAGAATCTCGCGGGGCAATTCCAGCTTGGACAAAAGGGCATCAAGCGCATCAAGCCGCACCTTGCGAAGTGGGCGGCCTATTCGCCGCCCATAGACACGTCTTGCCCGCTTGCGCGGAGGAGTCGGAGAAAGAGGAGAGTCTTCAGCCAAGAGCTTTCCTCAATGAATCGACCAGATCAAGTTTTTCCCACGAAAAACCGCCATCTGCTTCTGGGTCACGGCCAAAATGTCCATAGGCCGCTGTCCGAGCGTAAATCGGACGATTCAATCCCAAATGAGTCCGAATACCGCGAGGGCTTAAGTCCATCACCTTGGCAATGGCTTTGACGATTTCGGATTCAGGAACGGTTCCACTTTCCATCGTGTTGACGTAGACGGAGATAGGTTTTGAAACTCCAATTGCATAGGACAGTTGAATCAGACATTTCTCGGCATAACCTGCTGCAACAATATTTTTGGCCACATAACGCGCCGCATAGGCCGCTGAGCGGTCCACCTTGCTTGGGTCTTTCCCTGAGAACGCTCCGCCCCCGTGAGGGGCAGATCCGCCGTAAGTATCAACAATGATTTTGCGGCCTGTCAGTCCGGAATCGCCAACAGGTCCACCAATCACAAAACGGCCTGTCGGGTTCACATAAAATTCATCTTCCGCAGGCATCCACCCATGAGGAAGAATTTTTTGAACATAGGGACGAACAATTTCTTTGACATCCGCTTGGGACAAATTAGCAGCGTGCTGGGTTGAAACCACGACTGAACGAGCGGTCACTGGCTGACCATCTTTGTATTCCAAAGTGATTTGGGATTTGGCATCCGGCCCTAACATGGAGAGGATTCCCTTGTGGCGATCTTCTGCCAAGGCTCGCAAAACGGCGTGAGAATAGTAGATGGGGGCAGGCATCAAACTTGGTGTTTCCGTGCAAGCATAGCCAAACATAATGCCTTGGTCTCCTGCGCCTTCGTCTTTGTTGTTGCCCGCTTCGACTCCCATGGCAATATCGGCAGATTGGCTATGCAAGCGGCAGTCAATCTCGACTGTTTTCCAATGGAACCCTTCTTGTTCATAGCCAATATCACGAATAGCTGTGCGGGCCAGTTCCTTGATTTCATCATGCGAGATGGGCGAGAGGGAGCGCACCTCTCCTATAATTCCGACATAGTCTGTGGTGGCAACTGTTTCAACGGCGGTTTTGGCTAAGGAATCCTTGGTCAAAAATGCGTCAACAATCGTATCAGATATGCGGTCACAAACTTTGTCAGGGTGACCTTCGGCTACGGACTCACTGGTGAAGATAAAGTCCTTGAGCGAAGAGGAAGGATGTTGAGAAACAAGAAGAGCGGATGACGGATTGTGTGACATGGCGTTCCCAAAAATGAATCGATTCGAAAAATCTAGTTTTGGAACGCTACTCCCTTGAGCCAAGACTCACAAGATAGAGATAACAAAAAAACGGCTGCTATCCGTTCGAATTTTTGAAATTGCGGGCAAATTGGCGAAGCATTTTAAGAAAATCTTTTCTGAGTTTTTCGTCCGTGATTTGGTAATAGGTCCGTACCAAGTCTACAGTCTCCTTGCGGTCCATGATGTCGGGCTCTTCAGTGGCAGATTCGGCGAAAGGCTCTTGCTCGTTATCGGCAAAGCCTGCCTGCAGGCCAATTTGGGTGTCTGGCGCAGAAAACCCCTCAAAAAAGAAAGAGACAGGAACATCAAGAACACGGGCAAACTGAAAGAGACGGCTGGCACTCAGGCGGTTCTTACCTTTTTCGTATTTTTGGACTTGTTGAAAGGTGATTCCCGCGGCCTCAGCCAGATTCTCTTGGGTAACGCCAAGAACACTCCGGCGCAAACGCAGCTTGAGCCCTACATGAAGATCAACAGGATTTGGCGCATCTCCTTCAACAGAGCTGCGACGCGGATTCCGTTTTATAACAACGGCTTTTGTTTTTGTTTGTACGACCATTTCAATCCTGCTGTGGCCTGTTATATATTTTTACTCAAAGTGCCAAGGTCTGACGGCTCCTACCATCGCATTCAGTTCACAGTATGGCAACTAACCAGAGGTATTAAATAAAAATTAGTCTAAACCCAAATTTTCTTGCGCGTTATTGCCAGAAAAATAGGTGTTATGCAAGCAATCAGCAATAATAAGAATATGCCGTCTTGAAAAAAAGTATAGGGGGGAGGGGCTAAAATTGGTGAAGGCAAGTAAGATTCTAAAACGGAATCCTCATATAAACCTGATTTTGCTACGCTCCGCCCGTATGGATCAAGAATTGCTGATATACCCGTATTGGTTGAACGAACAAGAGGAAGGCCTTCTTCTATAGCTCGGTAAATGGTCTGACCGAAATGCTGAAAAGGCCCGGGGGAGAGCCCGTACCACGCATCGTTGGTGACGTTCACGATCCACTGCGGCCTTTTGTCGCGGTCTGTTACAGATCCGGAAAAAATAACTTCGTAGCAGACTAGCGGGCTGAAGGGCGGGATATTTTCAACAGCCAGCGTTCGCGGGCCCGGTCCTTCTACAAAGCCTGAAAACTGAACAATTGGAGCAATGGGAATGTAGGATTGGAAGGGAATATACTCCCCAAAGGGAACCAAGTGGAATTTATCAAAACTTTCTAATATGCGCGTTTCCTGATTTACCACCAACAGACTGTTATGATAGGCGAGCTGTCCGGTTTTATCATCTGCGCTGCGGAGAAGGGCTCCCGTCAGTAAGTAGGTAGGTTGAGGAAACATGGCGAGTGTGTCACGAAGAGCCTGTCCTGCTTCAGAATCTTCCAATTCACGATAACCAAACGCTGTTTCCGGCAAAATAATAAGACGTGAGGCCTTCTCTTGGGATAAAAAGGAGGAATTGGCGACAGGCTGTGACAAGCGAATGGTTTTGAGGTAGTTATCCCACCTTTTTTCACCATCCCATTTTTCGCCCTGAGGGATGTTCGGCTGAACAACCTGAAGTATAAAAGACGTGTTGTACGCAGTCGGGTGAGAGTCAATCCGCCAAACTCCAAACCCATATACGGCTGCCCATGAAGCAAGGGCTACCCCTAAAACACCCCAGCGAATCTTTGGAGAAGCCTCTCCGAAAAGCGCAAAAGCCGGAGCTGAAAACCAAAAGAGCGTCAGGATACTGAGCAAATAAATTCCGCCAATAGAAAGAATTTGCAGCATCGGCAAACTGAACGTCCATGTCATGCCGTATAGATTCCATGGGAATCCTGTAAAGGCGTGACCACGAATCCACTCTGAAGCCGCCATTGCTGCAATAAAAAACAAGAAGGAGGGCAGGGACCTCCCTTTTGCAAAGAGCCTTGAAATCCCTGCCGCTAGCATAGGAAACGGAGCAAGAATAACTGGCAACCCGCAAACAGCAAGCGGCCACGCCCACTTGAAAACATTCCCGTCAATAAGAAGAGCGTTCCCGATCCACCAAAGGCCAACTAGAAAATATCCAAACCCAAACGCATATCCGGCAAGAAAAGATCTTTTGGGGGCCTCTAACGCAAAAGATGTGAGGACTAACCAAAAAATCGAAAGGGAAAGCAAAAGAAGTGGAAATAAATCATAAGACGGAAAGCCCAACGCCCCAAAGCTTCCCAAGAAAAAACAGGCAAGATAGCGAAACCACAGCTTTTGACAGCAGGGGGGCACAGAAGGAAGAGACCATGTCATTCAGCAGCCTTTGACTCTGAAGCTTTTGAAGGGTGAATGCGGAGGCGTTCAATGCGGTGACTGGTGGATTCCAAAACTTCAAAAACCAACCCAGATTCTTCGTGGCAAATAAACTCTCCGTTAGAGGGAACACATCCTGCAATCGTAAAAACGAACCCGCCGAGCGTATCCGCCATATCGCGTTCTCCGTCACTGAAAACATCGCCGAATTTTTCTTCAAAATCAGGAATCGGGGTGCGGGCATCGGCCAGAACTGATCCATCAGGCTCATCTTGCATGGCCTGAATTTCATCTTGTTCGTACTCGTCTTGAACCTCACCAATAATCGCGGCGACAACATCACCAATGGTAACCAGCCCGTCAATTCCTCCATATTCGTCAACCACGAACAGAAGGTGTTGGCGCGTTTCCCTCATCATAACCAAAGCTTGCATGACAGGAAGCGAAGGGGAAACAACAGGGGCTTCGCGGATAAGATCTTCAACAACCAAGGTCTTTCCTTGCGCCAAGATAGCAAGAACATCCTTGATGTGAACAATCCCGACAATATCATCGAGCGATTCACGATAGAGGGGAACGCGGCTGTGGTGTTTTTCGACAAGCACTGCTACAAACTGGTCTGGTGGCGTGGCAACATCCAGAGCGACAATATCGGCACGCGGAACCATAATATTGGCAACAGTCGTATGGCGCAGGTCAAGAACATTGCTGAGCAAGGTTCGTTCCTGACTTGCTGCCGTTTCTTCATCTTCTGGTTGCTGCTGGGCGGAGAGGACGTCAATATACTCCTCCAAAGCCCCTCGCAGAGATTCTTCCTCGTCTTCGCTTTCGGGTTTGCGGTTCAGTAGGCTTTTAAGCCAGTGAGCAACCCCTGAAAAATCGCGCAGTTTACGCACCTGTTCGTGATGATGTTCGGTATCAGACATAAAGGGGTTTTAGCATAAGCAAAAGTCAGGTGTAAGGGTTTTTAATACCTAGTTTCCCGAGAATTTTTATCTCCAGAGCTTCCATAATCTCGGCTTCCTCATTCTTCATATGGTCATAGCCGAGAAGGTGGAGAAAACCGTGAATAAGCATATGGGAAAAATGATCTTTGAGAGGCTTGCCCTGCTCTATTGATTCGCGCTTGATCGTTTCAAAGGCAATCACAATATCCCCAATGGGAACCGCTTCCCCCACACAGGGGAGGGCAGACATGGAGTCCCAAAGGGGAAAAGAGAGTACGTTGGTCGGTTTGTTTTTGCCGCGATGGTCCCGATTTAGAGTGCGGATTGCCGCATCGTTTGTAAGGGTGACGGTTACTTCTGGCCAAGCCTTGGCTGGCCGCTTAGGAACAAGATTCCACGAAAAAGCAAGAAGATCAGGGACAGTCTTTCTTGCCGAAAGCCGCGCCTTTGCCCATTCGGGTGAGTCAAAAAGGACATCAACAACAACAGTACTAGCAGCAGGCATGGCAGAGGCTACTTGCTATCGTCGTAAGCTTGAAGGATTTTCCCAACCAATTTATGGCGGACAACATCCGCATTCTGAAATTCGATGAAGGAAATTTCTTCTACGTCTTGCAAAATATGGACAGCTTCACGCAGGCCTGAAATTTGTCCATCCAGAAGGTCGGTTTGACTGGGGTCGCCCGTGACCACCATGCGGCTGCCTTCGCCCATCCGGCTCAGAAACATTTTCATTTGAGCGGAGGTCGTGTTTTGCGCCTCATCCAGCAGGACATAGGCATGAGAGAGGGTTCTCCCGCGCATAAAGGCAAGAGGAGCAATTTCAATTTCGCCGCGCTCCAACATCTTTTCAACACGCTCGGCTCCTAGAAAGTCATACAGCGCATCGTAGATTGGGCGCAAATAGGGGTCTATCTTTTCCCGCATATCCCCGGGGAGAAACCCTAGTTTTTCACCAGCTTCAACCGCGGGGCGACAGAAAATCAGACGTTCAATCATCTGCTTTTCGTACATCTCGACACCAACAGCGACAGCTAGATAGGTTTTCCCTGTTCCTGCAGGGCCAATGCCGAAAACCATTTCTTTTTTGCGCAAAGCCTCAACATACTTGGCTTGGTTGCGTGTGCGCGGCATCAAACTCCGGCGTTTTATCTGTATAGCGGCTTGGTCTTGAACCGCTTCATCGCTTGCATTTGATCC
Source organism: Alphaproteobacteria bacterium (assembly GCA_018063145.1). Classification (GTDB taxonomy): domain Bacteria; phylum Pseudomonadota; class Alphaproteobacteria; order Micavibrionales; family Micavibrionaceae; genus UBA1573. The sequence continues at coordinate 438 of JAGOQV010000076.1, read as the reverse complement.
AGCAGGGCTTGATTTTTCAGTCGTCACAGAGGACTCCTTTCGTCCAAAATGAATGGCGGCATCGACATCGGCAATTGAAATATCATAATTTTTCTGGGCACGGCCCCAAAGTCGGTGGAGAACCGTTTCCGCCAGAGCTACGGCAGCTTCGTCTCCAGACAGATTGAGCGTATTTCCGCGATCTAGAATGCGAATCCCAAGGGTTTTTTCGAGGTAATTGATATTGGCGTTGTGCTCCCCGTAAAGCAGAGGCAGCGCAGACAGATTGTCAAACTGAAGGGTGGGGATGTCGATTCTCCTGAAAAACAATATTGTCCTTATATCTTACCATGAAACAGGAAAAAGGATAACAGGGAATTAAAGTTGGAAAATACGTCTTGACAGAGAGCGGTAGCGTCTATACTTCTGTCAAATACAAGTTTGTTGCACACAGATTAA
>JAGOQV010000075.1 GCA_018063145.1 Alphaproteobacteria bacterium | reverse complement strand
TTTCAACGGACAGTAAGCCGTCTTTTGGAAATGCAAAGTCCCGCCTACCTAAATCAGGTGACAAAGGCATAGACTTTTTTCAAACGTCATATTGTGTTAAAAGAAATCATGTCGTTCTGGAAGAAAATTTTTGGGGAGGGGTCTAGCCAATCTGCAGGGAGTGCTCCCCGCGATGAGAAGCGTTATGCTCAAGAACGGACCAAAGCCAATTCCGAAAATATCAAAGACCGGATGTCCTTGGCCAAGGATAGCAAAACCCATCAGGAAATTCTTTATTATATGGCACAAAACGATCCTGACCCTTCTGTGCGGGCGGCGGTTGCCAATAACAAATCAACGCCAGTTCAGGCGAGTTCCGTTCTTTCTCAAGACCAAGATCAAGATGTACGGTTGACCTTGGCTTTACGGCTGATGAACTTGTTGCCGGATCTGTCCAAGGACAAACAGAGTCAGCTATATGCGTTTGTGGTTCAGTCCTTGGGGGTTCTTGCTCTTGATGAGGTTCTTAAAATTCGTCTGGCCTTGTCGTCTGTTCTCAAAGATCATGCCTTTGCTCCGGCGCAGGTGGTTGGACAACTGGCAAGGGATATTGAGCGGGAAGTTTCCGAACCCATTTTGAGATTTTGTTTGGCGTTATCAGATGAAGATTTACTGGACATTCTTAAATCTCATCCAGAAGGCTGGGCGGTCGAGGCAATTGCTGCGCGGCCAGAGGTTAGCGAGCCGGTCTCTCAAGGGATTATTGATACGGACAATGCTCCGGCTGGGACAATCCTCATGAATAACGGCGGGGCAAACATCAGTCAAAAAACAATGAGCGATATTGTCGAAAAGGCTAAAAAAATTACTGCGTGGCAAAAACCGATTGCCATGCGCAAAAATCTTTCGCCTGATCTTGCGCGGGAACTTGCCGGATTTGTGGACTTGTCGATCAAGAATTTACTGCTGGAACGGACGGATTTTGATCTGGATGTCATGGATGAAATATCAACCATTGTTGTGCGACGTTTGGAATTCATGGATGAAAAAGAACAAGGACAATTGTCACCGGAAGAACGGGTTCGCAAACTCGCGGCAAGGGGGCAGTTGGGAGACGATTTGCTCACCGATGCTTTGGCGGTTCATGACCGTGAGTTTGTGATTCTTTCTCTGGCTTTTTTGGCGAAAACCTCGCGGGTAACGGTCGAAAAAGTTATTGCTATGAACACGCCTAAACCTCTTATTGCGCTGTGTTGGAAGGCTGGGCTATCGATGCGGACAGCTTTTCGTATGGAAAAGGAATTGTCGCGCATTCCCTCTAATGAGCTCATTTATCCCCGTGGCGGGACAGATTATCCTTTGAGCGAAAAAGATATTCTTTGGCAGCTGGAATTTTTGGGTGTTGCTTACCCTTAACTTAACCTTAACAGAGTTTCTTTAGCTTAAGCGGGGGATTTCCCCTTTTTCTGCCGTTTTACCCGCTGAGGCAATTAAACAAACACCAAGTAAAAATGGAGATACACACGATGACTTATAAAACCCTGATGTTATTGACCAGTTCTTTGGCTCTTACGCTTTCTGTTCCAGCTTTTGCCAAGGATGGGGAGCATCGTGCCGCCCATCATGAAAAAGTCGAGGCAGCAAAAGAAGCCCATCAGGAAAAGGTTGAAGAGCGCAAGGAAAATCGCAAGGAAAAAGTAGAAGCAGCAAAAGAGGCTCATCAGGAAAATGTTGAAGAACGTAAGGAAGATCGCCAAGAAAAAGTAGAAGCAGCAAAAGAAGCCCATCAGGAAAAGGTTGAAGAGCGCAAGGAAGATCGCCAAGAAAAAGTAGAAGCAGCAAAAGAGGCTCATCAGGAAAAGGTTGAAGAACGTAAGGAAGATCGCCAAGAAAAAATAGAAGCAGCAAAAGAAGCCCATCAGGAAAAGGTTGAAGAGCACAAGGAAGCCGTTAAAGAAAGAATAGAAAGTCGGCAAGAACGGCGTGAAAAACGCCGCGAAGAGTGGCGTAAAAACCATCCAAAAGTTTCGGGCGGTGCGACGCAGTAACGCTGTAACAACCTGCCGATAAATAATGCCAAAGGCCACATTCGTGCTCGGAGTGTGGCCTTTATTGTTGTCAGAACTTCGAAGAAAAAGAACACAAAAAACCCTAGGGAATCAAAGGGGTTGTGCTTGTGTAATATGTTCTGCCTTGTTGCCGCTGGCATCGTAGTACCAAATGCGCCAAGGGATCCCGTGGGAATTTGTTAAAGGCTCAAATTCATAAAGGGTACAGTTGTTAATCCCGCGTAAGGGGAATTGATAGATTTCACCGAAGGCTCGAAAGACGCCGCCGTGAGAGACAACCAGAACAGGAGACGGGTTTTGGGAAATTGCTAGACCGAGGGCGCTGCGGATGCGTTCGCGGAAGGCGATGTGGGTTTCTCCTCCGGGGGGATCCTCTCCCCTTGAAACAAAATCCCGAAACACAGGGTAGGGCGAGCCTTCAAGATCTCCTGCGTCAAATTCGCACAAGTTTGGGTCCTCTAGGGTAGGAAGACCAAGGGATTTGTTGAGAATATGCGCCGTGTCGCGTGCCCGCGATAACGAGCTATGAACAATGACTTGGGGTGGAATATCCAGTTGGGAGAGAGAGCTCCTGACAGTTTCAGCTTCGGCCCGACCTTGCGCGGTGAGGGGAGAATCAACCCCCCGTCCGGCAATGACATTGGCCACGTTTGCTTCGCTTTGGCCGTGGCGGAGCATATAAAAAGGGCGGACGGGAATCATCGGGTGTTCCTTCTTTCTAACTTTTGGTGGAGGGTTTCCTGATTCGATCAAGAACCAGAGTATATCCTTGGTGAGGTTCTTGACGCAGGAAACGCGCAACGCGTGCAACTGTTGTGGTACTCGCGCCTGTTTTGGCGGCTATATCGCGATAAGCCATTTCTCCTACGTCCAACAGGCGGGCAATATCCCACCGCTCAACAAAATTGGCAAGCTCCCCGGGGGTGCATAAATCAGCCATAAAACGAGCGACTTCCTCTTCAGAGCGAAGTTGAAGAAATGCAGTGTATAAGCTGTTTTCCTCTTTTTTCTTCATGGGGTTTACCTCCTCACCGTATCTTTGCACAAAGCCTTCTAAAAACAAAGCTGCGAAAAAGTTCTTGACAAAATCAGTGTTTTTGGTGGCAATGTATTATTGTGTTAATACAGCAAGGTAAAGCAAAGAGCCAACAAACAAGAAGATGAGAAGGAAAAATTCGAGATGAATCTAGATAGAATACAGGCAGACCAAATAAGAAATTCACCTGCGATAAACTCGTGGGTCAGTGTGAAAATGCTTGAGGCGGGAGAAAGAATGGGGCTTCGCCTTGCATGGATTAAAACTCAGAAAGAGCTTGCTCAAGTTGGCCAGTCTGGCTTGTTTGATCTGTATTGCTCCGTTTTTGCGGAGCCTCCTTATCTTGAAAAGTTTACTTCCCAAGACGTGAAGGATTATTTTGAGGATATTTTGCAAAAACAAGGGATAGTCTTTACAGCGCAGTCGTTACGGGCAGGGAGGCCAGATCTTCCGGTAGCTTTTGTGGCTTCGATTCCCTTGGATCAAAAGCAAGAAGTTGCGCAGGTCATACCTTCTTACCTTGATGTTGATGTTTCTCGTACGGCTTATTTTGCCGAAGATGCTGTTCTCCTTGAGTGTCGGCGGCAAGGGATTTCCCGAGAAATGAAACGCCTGCTTTTAGGAACCAACAGACGGGCAGGGTATGAGAAAATCGTTCTTCGTACGAGTGTGAACAGTTTCAACCAAGCTGCCGCTGTAAAACAACTCGGCGCAGAACCAATTGAGGGGGCGTTTCAAGATGTTCAAACTCCCCGTCTTGACGGAAGTATTTCTCCTGATCGGCGAGTTTTTTATACATTCGACCTGACCAGCCCCACCCTCGGAGAGAGGAAAGGACCTTGAGTAAGAAAGCCCCTTCCTCTTCTCTCCGTTTCGGAGAGAGGGTCTATTGGCATTTACATTTGTATCTTTGCCTGGTTGGATCCGTCATATCAAAGCACAACTTGGTTGAAGCCACAGGAACTGTATCGGTAAAGTCAGTACAACCACATGACTGGCCAAGCCATTTGGGGCTAGGAGGGTACGCGGCAGCGAAGGTCCCTGTTGGCACACCAACCCATTTGAAGGGCTTGGGTCCGCACGTTCCTGTTTTCACTTTTGTGCTAGCATTCGCTGTACAGGTAGCAACGTCATAGGTTGTTTCATAAACATCACTTCCTTTCCCAACGGTTATGCTTGTCGGGATAGAGGTTACGAACGTCTCGGTTCCCGTGTCGGGCTGATCGCAGACAGGGTCCGCACAAGGAGTCGGTGTTTCTGCGTAAGTTGGAGTTGTGTTACAAACGCAGTGGTCAACCGGAGCTCCATCCGTGTCGGTGCAGGTTCCTGGATTCCTTGTTACAGGAATGTATATCCCCTTATTGGCAGGCTGAGAGGTGGAGTTAAATATGGCCGCCACAACAGGACCAAGATTCGCATCTGTGTCGCGGATAAACCCTGCAGGGCAGCTTTGGTATTTGTATGGGGTGGGGTTAACAGGGCAAGAACATCCTGCCGTACTAAGACCTGGGCACGTGGCTGCTGTTGCACTGGTGTATGTCGCGGCACCGCAGGTAATGACAGGGCCCGGGCACGTAGCTGTTTTGGTCCATGTGACCGAACCCACCAAGTTTGGATTTCCGTGGAAAGCAGAGCACGAGGTAGATGCCGCCGCACTATCTGGGTTACAATAACAAGTCGATGTATCGGTTGACGTGGCTGTAGATCCTGAACATGTCGCGGTTGCCGTCACGGTTGCTGTTCCTCCCCAGCCAAAACCAAATCCTGGCAGTGTAGAACAGAGAGGGTTGGTGGTGGTTGGGGGGCCAGCAACAAAAGTACAAACCCCAGTAGATCCCGGCTGAATGACCCATGTTCCTGAACTGCATATATAGGATGCTGTCCGGCAACTTCCTCTCGTGAATGGACCAGATGTCGTTCCATGAGGGGCGGCGGGAAGGGGAACATCTCCGGCTGCGCAGAGAGCCACGGCTGTTGCTGGGCAGGGAGCGATTGGTTTTGCAACGCACTCAGGCCATGTGCCCCATCCCGGGAACGAGTACAGGCGGCGCATGACAGGAAACGCTGGATCCGTACATTTTACGGCCATATTTGCTGTGCAAATCGGCGTGCCCGCACTGATCCCAGTCATGTAGGGTGTTGCTGCCGGACATTTCATTCCCTCACCAGCGATCGCATTATTCCCAGCGAGCACAAGCGGGTCAAAGCAATTAATTCCGTTTTCATCGCAGAGTTGATCGGTGAAAATAGTACCATCTATTGAGTTGGTCCCATTAGCACGCAGAGAATCCAAGCCTAACCCTGCTGTGATATTAAGGGCAGTAGCTGGAGTACGTATTCCAACCCCAATATTTTGCAGAGCGAGGTCTTCAATATTTTCAGGGTCTGGAGTTGTTCTTTTCCATAGAGGCTGGGAGGTCTGGGAAAAATAAGAGAGAAAGTCATCAAATTGGGCAGCTCCGGCGGCACTGCTTTGGAAGTTAGATGTGTAAATGGCATCGGTTGATACTGCTGTTCCCGTTTGAAAGCCATCATTGCAGTTCTCAACATCCTGACCTGCTCCTGCACAGGTATTAACAAGTTGGCCATCAAAGGAATAGGCACCTATTGCGTTCTTTCCGGTACTGAAGACCAAGTACAAAGCAGAACCGTCAGGAGAGACCACAGATTCACCTGTTTCATTTCTTATCGCGATGGCTCCTTTTCTTTCATCAACGGTGAGTTGCACAGTCATGGTTTGTGTCACAGCATAAACCAGCCTGTTTCCATAGCCGTCAACTGCTTTTTTCTCATCAATTTGCAGGGCCCTGAAAGGAAGGGCACCTACAACCACACGTCTTTCTGCAGCAGTCAAAGGAGTTCCATCAGGAAGGGTTGTGCGAGGGCTTTCTTCTATACAAATACCAGCCGCACATTGTCCGGGGGCCAAGGCGGCAATGGCACCAGCGTTGCAGTTTACAGATGTCCCATAAGTTGCCGTCGCTCGCCCATCATTGATGGGAGATGGGCAGGGGACACTCCCATTGCTAACCCGAAAACTATGAATGGTATTCATAGCCAATTGAAGATTCTCGTAGGACGTTCTTCTAATTTTTTCTTGGTTATAGTTGTTGTAGATCTGTATAAATGAACCAGCCAATATGCCCAAAATCAAAATTGACATGGCCATCTGAAGAAGATTGTATCCACCTTGGCAGTTACCGTTAATACATGGTTGTTTCACCATTTTTTCTTGCTCCATAGTCACGTTTTCTAAGGGATACATATCACACTTCCATCTATATTGATTCCGTTGACCCAGCCTGCCCCACAATCAGTGTCGATGGGAGGAGCAAAGACGGGAGTTACGCAGACAGGTGAGCCGTTGGAAAATCCAGTCATCACTTGATTACTAAGAGGACAAGACGACCAGACTTGAATGTTATATATATCAAAACACTTCGTGGGTTGTGTCTTGGAACAGATCTTCTTGGCCCTGCTTGCCGTATTTGTTCTAACTTCTCCGATAACGTCAAGCTTTTGTGTGGGGACGGCTGTATTAACACCAACATTCTTGTTGTTCAGGTTAAAAATGTCTGTTGATGCGGGGAGGAACGCCCAGAGAGATCCTTGTCCTGCTTTGGAAAATTGCGTAAAATCGTCAAAGAACATAGCCCCCGTTGCATCATAATGCCCAAGAGATTGAACAAAAAGGGAATCCCTGTTGCAGTTTTCGTTGTCCTTCGCTGCTGCCACAACTCCGCATGGAGTATTTACCCCCCCGCTTTCATTAAAACCGCCTTTTCCATCTTCCCCATGTGAAATAACAGCCATATGGGCATCCCCATTAATGCCGGCTGTATTGTTTCCAAATTCATCTTGAACCCCGATTTCTCCGACGTAGGAAGAATAGGTAGTGTCTCTCGTTAAACTTGCCGTAACAGCGTAGGTTAACTTTCGGCCCCAAGCATCATTCGCAACTGCGGTTCTTTCTGATACACCTTGGTCTCTTATGCTCACAATCGGGACGGCCCCTATCAGAACGAGTTCGTTTGCATCTGTTGCGCCGGCGGCTCCCCCCAAGTTTCTTTGTCCTGCAACAAGACATATGCCATTTCCTGCCGTGCACATTCCTGCAGCAGTCAAGCCGATTGCGGCAGGGTTGCAGTTGACATCAAATTCTTTGCCAAAGTTTGCAGCTCCGGGGCCAAGGGTGGCATCTGCCGGACAGGG
>JAGOQV010000074.1 GCA_018063145.1 Alphaproteobacteria bacterium | reverse complement strand
AAAGTCAAACTAACCCCACCCGCCTTTTGCGGCTTGGGATTTTGCGAAGTTGCGATGATGTTTTGAATAAGTTGGTGGCCCCGACCGGAGTCGAACCGGTACGCCTTTTGAGCGAGCGATTTTAAGTCGCTTGCGTCTACCTGTTTCGCCACGGGGCCGTGAGAAGAGAGGGCAGCTCTCCTCTTTACAGGAAAAGCCCTATAGGTTTCAAGCCGCTGCCTGAGCAGATTCGATTATTTTTGTAATTTTTTGTAGCGTCTGGCGGCCTTTGGCGGTCAGGTAGATTTCTTTCCGCCGCCGTTCCTCTGGCGAGACTTTCAGCTCAATCAGGCCGTAGGGCTCTCCATTTTGGCGGAAATCCGACAAAGCCCCAACGATTCTGGAAATTGTTGACAGGGAAAGGCCAGTTTTCTCGGCCAACGTGGTCAGCGAACATCCCTCATTCAGGGAGATTTCTGACAGGCAGATTGCGTACTGAATCGGAAACTCCGAATCGATCTTTTGCAACTGGTGCAGAAGGGCGAGGAATGTGCGGGCTGCCCATTCGGGGATCAAGGACGACTTGTCCGTTAATTTTTGTGCCATGTATTATCCGGTCTTCGCGTTCAATAACAGACCATGGCGTGAGAATAATTTGCATCCATGGCAAGTCTACTATTGTTTCTTTATCCCATTTGTTGAAATTATACAATGGTTTTGCGCCCAGAAGAGTTGAGACCTCTATATAGATCGCCCCGACTCCGGTTATACGAATGTACATTTTTGAATGCCTCGCTTCAAACGCGGATGTTGGCCGTCGTTTGATGTCCCCTTGTTTCTATAATTCTAAGTTGTGAAGCGTTAACAATTGGTTGAGGCATATTTTCGTCGTGTTCCGTTATCCGTTAAAACGTGAAGATCAAGAAAACGAATGGGTGAGAGCAATCCCAGAATCACAACCGGAGGCTTGGTCATGGGGAGCATTTGTCCATCTTCGTCTATATATGAGCTATCACTCATACTACTAGAGGTTATAAAATTAAGGCCAAAAGTAGAGGGACCGGAGAAGAAACACGCCTTTAGAATAGTCTCCGAAATATCTGTCCCTCCAAATTCGGTATTGTGAAAAACACACTGTTCAAGGTCAGAATAGCAAAGGCAAGCGTTGAACATTTGGCAGTCACTGAAATTGCATTGCTGCAATGTAGACTCGCTCAAATTTGCTCCGGTCAGATTACAGCCAGAAAAATCTGCCTCGCGCAGGTGGATGCCATCCAGATTGATGTCGCGCAGGTCTGCGTTGTGCAGACGTAACCTGTCTAAACAAATTCCTTCACGGAGTGCGGCCTCAACCGCATCTTTAACAGAATTGTATATGCCAGAGTGTAAAATCTCATAGCTGCGCGATTGCAAACGGATGGTGTGCATGGTCTTTCTCCCCAAGTTTGGTTTGGTTGCCGAGAAAGTCGCCCCAGATGCTTCCATCTCAACAGTTGATTATAATCAACAATTGATTTCATAGTATATTGACGGCCAATGTGTCAAATAAAAAATGAACAGTATCTGTATGATTTTTCCCGTTCTTTTTTGCCCCGTCTTCGCGCTTTTCTTCCAAAAAAGAACCGAAAATATGTTATGCTCCTTTCCATGGATCGCTTGTCTGACAAAGCTGCTGCGTTGATTTCCACCATTCCCGATCATGAAGTTTTCGGGCGTGTGACTAAGGTTTTAGGGCTTTTGGTTGAAATCGCTGGTTTCGGCGATGACTTGACGATTGGCTCAATGGTTCACTTGCGCCCAGAGATAGGGGGGCGAGATATTCCATGCGAGGTGGTCGGGTTTCGTGAACAAAGGGCGTTGCTTCTCCCTTTTGGAACTCTTGAAGGAGTAGGGCTCGGGTGCCCGGGGGTTATTCAGGAAAGCCGATCAGTAATTTTCCCGTCTGATAAATGGTTGGGACGGGTGATTAACGCGCTCGGGTATCCCATTGATGACAAGGGGCCTCTGACCCCCGGGTCGTTGGCTATCCCTCTTAAAAACCAGCCGCCTCCCGCACATACACGTCAAAGAGTGGGCAAAAAGCTTGATTTGGGGGTCCGTGCCGTCAACAGTTTTGCGGCAATTTGTAAAGGTCAACGGATGGGGATCTTTGCTGGCTCCGGCGTTGGGAAATCTGTCTTGCTTTCGATGATGGCGAGGTACACCGAGGCGGAAATAATTGTGATTGGTCTGGTTGGCGAGCGGGGTCGTGAAGTTCAAGAATTTCTCGAAGACGATTTGGGGGAAGATGGTCTTGCGCGTTCGGTTGTGGTGGTTGCCACGGGTGACGAACCTGCCTTGATGCGGCGGCAAGCGGCCTATATGACTTTGTCTGTGGCCGAGTATTTCAGAAAACAAGGCAAACAGGTTTTGTGCCTGATGGATTCCGTAACTCGTTTTGCCATGGCTCACCGTGAAATTGGTTTGTCGGCCGGCGAGCCTCCAACATCCAAGGGGTATCCTCCCACCACCTTTGGCGAGTTGGCGCGCTTGTTGGAACGGGCGGGGCCAGGGCCTCAGGGGGAGGGCTCAATAACTGGATTGTTCACGGTGTTGGTTGAAGGGGACGATCACAACGAACCGGTTTCTGACTCGGTGCGTGGGATCGTTGATGGACATATTGTCATGGAGCGGCAAATCGCCGATAGGGGGCGTTATCCTGCGATCAACGTTCTTAAATCTGTTTCGAGGTCCTTGCCTGCGGCGTTTACCGAAGAACAAAATGCCATTGCGCGGCGAGCCAAACAATTGATCACATCTTATGAGAATATGGCTGAGCTGATTAAGCTTGGGGCTTACCGCAAGGGAAGCGATCTTCAGGTGGATGAGGCCATTTTACTTTATCCCGAAATCGAGGAGTTCTTGACCCAGCGGAAAGATGACCACAACACGATTGACGAGGGATTTTCCCGTCTTGCTGAAATTTTGGGGATGGGCTACGTCCCTGAAGAAGAGTAGCCTGCTTCTTTTATGGTATTTTGCGGTGTAATGAGCTCTCCTCATGGCTGATCTTGATCCTTTGATTCGGTTGCGGAAATACGCAGTCGAAGAAAAACAAAAAATCCTCGCGGATTTGTTCCGCGAAGCCGAAGCCCTTGAGGGGCGTAAAGCTTCTTTGCGAGAGCAGATGGAGCGTGAACGGAAAATTGCCGAAGAAAAAGATGAATTTGAAACTTACTCTGCTTATATCCTCTTTGCAGAGCGGGTGCGTGGCGAAATTGGCGATATTGAAGATAAGCTCGAAATCCTTGATACAAAGATTGCCAAAGCGCAAGATGCCATGCGCGAAGCCTTTGCCGATATGAAGAAAGTCGAAATTATTCAACGAACGCGCAAGGAAGAAGAGCGCGCTGCCGAAGAAAGCAAAGAGTCCTCAGTGCTTGATGAAATCGGCATTGAGGGGTTTCGAAGAAAAGATGATACCTAGAATCAGGCCGTAATTGCTTGTCCTTCAAGAGGAAGGTCAAATTCCACCCATTGGTCAGGTTTGAACTGGAAGCCCAGTTCGCCGGTCAAGTTCGACTTTTCAACGGTCTGGGTATAAAGCCGTTTCATCGTCTCTTGCATCCCTGAGCTGACTGGAGTCTTGGTACGCAAGATTAAATCGAGGTTATTTTGTTTGAGAAAGCCATCCACCTGCACATCGCCCATGCGCGAGAGGTGAAGCTGGAATAGAAAACGAAGAGCCTTATTGCGCTTCTCGCGGTCTGCTTCCGCATCGTCTTCCATGTGTTTGTAAAATAATGGAAGTTTTTGAATCTGGTTGTTCCACAGTAGGGGGATGAGGGTTGCTTTCCAATCTTGCGCGAGCGGAGTTGATTCTAAACGGCTGGTTAGGTTCAAGTCTTGAGCAAAAGATTTGAGTAAGTCTTCCCGCCCTTTCTGGCGCAAGAGAGCGAGAGCGTCTGGCGGGAAAAAACTCTCCATTTGCCCACTTCTTAGAACCGATAAAAAGAATAGAGCCAAAGGCCCTGTTGTGTGTGGGTGGGCAGGAGAAGGGATCATTGCTGTGGTTTGTTGAGGAGATATTCCACCTGTTTGAGAAAGAGCTTGAAGAAGAATATCAAGAGATTCCCACGCCCCTGGCTTGGCCCAGTTGGCCAGTGAGAAGGAGGATAGAGAGGCTTGTCCAAATTCCGAACCTGCCGCAGCTTCCGATAGTGGCAAGGCCAGAAGAGCCAAGGTATTGAGAGGCAAGTTCGGGGCACGGAACTGGAGTGTGTAAGATTGAAGATAACCAGATCCCGGGGCAGGCAGTGTCAGAACGGGTAAATTTTCTGGCGTAAATCCCGTTACCTGCGCAAGGCTGATCGAAGAATTTTGTGGAGGCAGGGTGGGGCTGAGGAAAAAAGAGGACGCGCTGTTCGGGAGGGGAATGGACAGAGGGGGCTGTGACACCGAAGCAGAAGGGCTTGAGGGATTTCCTGTTTGCGGCGGGACGCTTAAGCCAAGAAGTTGGGCATCAATCGGTTTCGAAGGATTGAATAAAATAAGCCCCGTGGGCGGTGCGCCAGAAAGACCTTTTGCATTAGAGGGTTGCGCAAGGTTTTGGATATTTTGAATAAGCGATGAAATGGGATCGTTTGGGGAAGATGACGGCGATGGAAGAAGGCTGGAAAGGTCCATCCGCGAAAGAATGGTTACAAGCGTAGCTCGCAAAGCGGCCTGTGAGGGGGGCATATCTTTGATAAAGCTGACCAGTGCTTCCAGCACATCAACAACGGGAAGAGGTGGCAATGACGATGATGCTGTTTTCGGGGGAAGAGGAAGCAGGCGCAGAAATTGCGCGAGTTGGGCATCGCTGCTGGGCAGGGCGGCGATGGAAGCTTTCGAATAAAGGGAAGACTTTGCCGAAAGGAGATCCTCAAGAGCTGGAGCTGAAAGAGGAATCCCTCGGTCTAGACGAACTGGAGAAGAAAGCGATTCCGGAGGCACAGAGAGTTGATTGCTTAAAGAAGGAGTAGAGGAAGTTGCCGGTGGCAAGGTTGGTCGGATTAGGGCGGTTTGTGGGGCACGTCCTGCCGGAATTTCAATTTCAAGCGTTAACCCTTGGGGCAGGGCGGCGCGGTCTTTCAAAAAAATGGTGAGGGGGCCGCGTTCTGTTTCGAGTCGCAAAGATCCGTCCGGAGCCTGTCCCGCAACGGTTCCTTGTAATTTCACAGGAGCGGAATTGTTTTGAAGGCCTTCGGGAAGGCCCACCAGTTTAACGGCAACGTCTTGAATTTGCGCCATCGCAGAGGCGCGGGCAACGAAAGAAGGAGGAAGGCCAGATAAATCAGAGGACATGACTCAGAGCCCTAATATCGCATCCTCGCTTGGGGCGAGTCCCCTATCGGCGGGAGGCTTTAGCCATAGCCCGCGCTTCTTCCTGCATTTCTTTGTAGGCATTTTTGGCGATTCTCTCAACATCGCTGGCCGCTTCGGTATTGGGCGAGCGGGTCAGAAGCGGTGTCTGGTGACGAATGGTCTCTTTGACTTTGGGGTCTTGGCGGACCATCCCCGCCAAAGAAGGCGAGAGGCGCAGGAAGTTCTCACAAGCTTTGAGGAGGGTTTTATAGGTTTTCTCTCCCTCTGTCGTGCTTTGCGCCATATTCACAACAATGCTCACATTTTTAGACAATCCGGCCGCGCTTCCCAATTTGATAAAGGCGTAGGCATCGGTTAGAGAAGTTGGCTCGTCTGTCGTGACCAGCAGGGTCCGCGTTGCCGAGGCCGAGAACATCCGCACCGTTCGGTCTACGCCCGCGCCGAGATCAATGATGATGGCATCATAGGCATCGGAGAGGTCAATCAACTGATCCCGCAACATTGCCAAACGTTGACTGGGGAGAGCAGAAAGGGAAGCCTGACCAGAGCGGCCCGCCACAATATCAAAGCCGCCGTCTTCATAATGCTGAACGACTTTATCCAGAGAGAGCCGTCCACGAATGACATCATTCAAATCACGCTTGGGCATCAAACCAAGCTGGACATCCACGTTGGCAAGGCCAAGATCTCCATCAAAGAGGAGAACTTTCTTGCCGGATCGGGCCAGAGCCTGCGCAAGAGTGATGGAGAAAAAGGTTTTTCCAACTCCCCCCTTGCCTGAGGCAACGGCCAATATGTTTTTTCCGCGCCGAAAGCCCGGGGAGAGGGGGTTGTCGAGTGCGGCGTCTGTGGCACTGGTAATGGTTTCAGCCATAGTCGTCATCCTGTTGTTTTCTTGCGAGAGGTGGAACGGATTGAGCTTGGTTTACGCAGTGATTCATGTGTGGAGAATGGCGAGCCACTATCCAAGGTATTTTGTGGAAAAAAGTAAGAGGCAAGGCGGCGAGGAGAGAGATGCTCCAACCCTTCGGCAACCTTGGCGGTATTGCCAATATCCGAGAAAGACAGCCCCCCTTGTTGGGCGGCAGCCAGAAGCCCCCCAAGCCGACGGGCTACATCTACACGTGTAGGAAGGAGCCGCCGAACGCCCATCGCGGCAAAAACGCGTGCAATCTCACCCGATTCATTGGCATCAATGGCGGCAGGGAGAGTCAAAATAGGCTCAATATCTCCGGCTATAATCAGTTTGGCGAGTGATTTCATATCGTTCGTATCAAATGGGTTAAACCCGGGTGTGTCGATAATAATCTGGTCAACTTTGCCGATTTCTTGCAAGGCTTTGGTCAAATCAGCCGAGGTTTTGGCTGTATGCAGCTTGATTTTTAAGAGCCGCGTAAAGGCTTCGAGCTGTTCAACCCCACCAGCCCGCACCACATCGGTGGTAATGACGGCAACAGATAAACCGTTCATCACAGCGCGAGCGGCCTGTTTGGCAACGGTCAAGGTTTTGCCAGACCCGGGAGGGCCCACAAACATAATTGATTTTTTATAAGCCCGCGTGGGAAGGGGCGTAAAGTTGAACAAGGCATCAAGAGCCCCGACAAAGGCAATCATGGGTTCGTCCAGATCCATAAGTGAGGCGCAGGACACGATTTGATCCATGACATCTTCAGGGACAGCGTGTTTCAAGAGAACGTCAATAATTGCTTCGGTCAGATTATCGTCACGGTCTTGTTCATCGTCATACTGGAGCCAGTCATCATCTTCGGCAGGCAAGCCTCCGTGGCCAAGTTCGAACGCGATATAACGTTCCTTGGACGAAGGGACAGGACGATCATCTTCAATGGCCGCTGTTACGCGAACGGACTTACCACCGTTCTCCTCGCGGGTTGCCACGATAATGGCATCCTCCCCGAGGCTGTTACGCACCATTTGCATCGCTTCTGTCATTGTGTTTGCATAAAACGACTTGAGTCGCATGGAGAAAAAACCGAAATTGATTCGAGTTCAGTATAATAAAGTCAGAGACTCCTGACCAGCCCAATAAACGGATGATAACCCCTCATTGGACCAGAAAGAAGTTAAAAGAGTGTTAATGTGACTTTTTTGACTCAA
>JAGOQV010000073.1 GCA_018063145.1 Alphaproteobacteria bacterium | reverse complement strand
CGCATAACTGTGTAGTATTTTCTTAGACCCGCAAGATCAATTGCCTCGCACACCTCAATTTGGCGCAAGGCCCCTTCCCAATCTTGGGCGCGATACGCCTTCAAGAATTGAGAATGGGCAGTCTCTAACTCCATAAACTCCGGTGACTTCATAGAGGCCAGCAACGTATAAATCCGAACGGTTTTATCTTTTCCCTGCACGCGCAACAGGTCTAATTCCAGAGCAGCGAAGTCAGGGATCGCGGCATAGGTGTTTTCTCCAATCAGAATATCAACTCCGTAAGTCTTCGTCTGACCTTCAAGACGAGAGGCCAAATTTACCGTATCCCCCAAGACCGAATACGCAAACCGTTGGCGAGAGCCCATGTTTCCTACCGCTCCTGCTCCCGAGTTGATCCCTATGCCAGCCCGCAGGTCAACCGAGGAAATTCCTTGCTGTTGCGCAGCCTCTGCGCGTCTTTGGTTTAGGGGTTCTAACGCGCTTTTCATGGCCAGAGCCGCAAGACACGCGTTGCGCTCATGATTTTGGTCATCAAGGGGAGCATTCCAGAAAGCCATCATGGCATCGCCCATATATTTATCAATTGTACCGCGATGAGCCATGACACGATCCGACATAGGGGTTAGAAAATCGTTCATCAACTGGATAAGTTCATCCGGACTCAACCGCTCAGCAATGCCGGTGAAACCACGAATGTCTGTAAACATGACCGTAATGGGCCTGATTTCTCCACCCAAACGCAACCGCCCGGGATGTTTGGTCAACTCTTGCATATATTCAGGAGAGATATAAAGACCAAAGGCTTGCTTGACGGCGCGACGCTCAACCTCCGTCCGAATATAAGTCAGAAGAGCCGAGAGGAAGAAAATCACCAAGATCGTGGCAGAAGGGTAAACCGGATCAATCAGAATCCCGCGATAGGCAAAAGCCCCAAAAGAGAAGAAATTGACGGCCACCACAATTAAAATAGTCACAAGGCCAAGAAGCAGCGCATTGACAAAGGGCGCAAGAATAATGGCCAACAAGGCAACAACTGCCGTAAAAATAAGCTCAGCAGCCCGCATCATCGAGAACCGCATCAGAAATCGGCCATCTATGATTTGTTCAATAATGTTGCGGTGAACATCAACCCCGGGAATCTCATTGCCAAGCGGCGTTGCCCGCACATCTTTAAGCCCTATCGAACTGGTCCCCACAATGACAATTTTCCCAGCTACTTTTGAAGGCTCAATAGAACGATCCAAAATTTTCCATGCCGGAATATATTTGTCAGGATCATAGGGGGAGAAATGAACATAGAAATAACCAGCTTCATCGAAGGGAATTTTATGTTCCCCTCGCTTAAGCAGAAAAGGATAAGAAAAGTAAGAAGCCTCGCTTGCCTTAATCGCCCTGACTTGATGGGGACTCTTAGGATCTCCGGCAATACGGAGAGTCTCAAGAGAGAGAGAAGGATAAATGGTTTCCGGCAATGCTTCGCCGCGAATATCGGTTCCTTTGACAACAAATAACAGGGGAACTCGACGGATCACGCCGTCAAAATCAGGTCTTTGTCCAAAACTTCCGTTTCCAGCCGCCGCGCTTTCTAGTTTCAAAATATTGGTCGTCACGCCGGCCGTGTTATAGAGCGTGTTTTTGAAATTATCAGCCCCTTTGGCAAACATAATGGGCTTAGAAAGTACAGGCGCATGACGGGTGGCGTCCGAAGAATCTGTCCAAACAAACCCAGTTACAACATTCCCTGCATTGGCAAACGCCTTGGCTAAAATATCATCATGATCCGGCAGTATTTCCAAAGTTTCTTTAACATCAGGCGTCAACACATCCTGCGGAATTTTTCGCAGAAGGACCGATGGCGAGGTACGGTCTTCCTCAGCAAAGACAATGTCAAAGGCAACGGCCTTCGCTCCCATAGCTTTCAGACTGTCCACCAGAGCCGCCACATCGCTGCGTGGCCACGGCCACTGGCCCAGTTTGTCATCCCGCAAAGAGGTTTCATCAATATCGGCAATGACAACTTGATTGTTGCTTTCTCTAGGGTAGAACTGGTTGAAAGAGTCAAAGGCCAGATACCGCAAAGCCCTCACCCAATCATAATCTCTTTCACGCACATAAAGAGCCCCCAACAACAAAGAGAGCAAAAGAACGGTATGAAACAAGCGGTTGGCAAGGATTAGCTTAATCACTCAACGCTCCGTAAAAGCTCTATCTTTCAGACGCAAGAACGGTCTCATCAGATATTCGAGGATTGTTTTTTTTCCGGTAATGATATTGACCTCAGCAACCATGCCAGAGGTAATCGGTAACGGATGTTCTGGGCTCCCCAGATAACTTTTATGGGTGCGGACTTCGATTTCGAAAAAGACATCTCCCTTTTGCCCGTTGACGCTGCTGGCCCCGACCCGCGAGACTTCTCCGTCCAAATATCCGTAGCGAGAGGAGTCATAGGCCGTCAGCTTCACTCTGGCCTTCTGACCGACTTTGAGGAACGCAATATCGCTCGGCAAAACCCGCGCCTGAACTTTCAGCTCATCTCCGACCGGAACAATTTCTGCCAATTTCATCGCGGGTTCAACAACCCCGCCGACCGTTCTGATTGCAATGTTGTTGACGACCCCTTCAACCGGAGAACGGATTTCGGCACGATCCACACGGTCCCCCATGCCTTTGAGGCTTTCTTGCAATCCGGCAAGTTCTGTCTCAACATCGTTCAATTCGCCCAAAGCTTGAGAACGGAACTTGTCTTCCTGATCTTCTTTCTGCTTCTTGGCCGCGCTAAGGTCTGACTCGAGGCCAGATTTTTTGTCCTGCGCGGCCCGCAAAGACCCATCAGCATCATTGAGTTCACGGCGAAGACGTATTTCTTCAATTTGCGGCGCGGCTTTTTGCGCAACCATTTTAGAGGTAATCGCCAATTCTTTCTGAATCAGAGAAATATTCTGACCATCGCGCGCTATTTGCGATTTTGTTTCTTCTATCTGCGCACTCACACCCTCGATTTTATTTTCAATCATGTTGAGAGCGTTCTGGTATTCTTCCTGACGTGAGAGAAAAAGGTTTTTTTCATTCTCGGCAATGTTGCCCGACTTAGCTTTCATCTCGTCAGGAACAACGAAATCGGTTCCCTTGGCTTCCGCTTCGAGGCGGGCCTTGCGCAGTGTCAGTGAATAGAGTTTGGCTTCGGCCCCTTTTTCCTCGGATGCAAAAACCACGTTTTTAAGACGCATCAAAACCTGATCTTTTTTGACCAGATCGCCTTCCTTGACCAGTAATTCTTGAAGAATTCCGCCCTCTAAGGACTGAACGATTTGCGAATGTCGAGACGGAACAACTTCGCCGCCGCCCCGCGTGATTTCATCCACATGGGCAAAAAAAGCCCAGATAAAAAACAGAACAACCAATCCACAAACTGTATTCAAAAACACCAAGGAGGCTTGACGCGGAGAAGAGAAAGAAATGGCATCAAGATCATCCATAAACGCTGCGTCTTCGGAATAATTTGATTTCATTTGGGGACCTCGAATTTTCCTGATGAAAGAGCCGAGAGAACCTTGTCTCGCGTATCATCCATAAGCACGCGCCCGCCTTCAATCAGGATCAACCGATCGACCAAAGACAACAAAGACGCTCGGTGCGTGACAAGGATAAGACCTTGATCCTCAATTTCACTGCGGATCACACGGGCGAAGTGTTCTTCGGTCTGCATATCCATGGCATTGGTTGGCTCATCGCAAACCAAAACTTTTGGCCTCATAAGAAAAGCACGGGCAAGAGCAATGCACTGTTTCTGCCCACCACTCAGGCCATCCCCGCGCTCTCCCACAGGAGCATCATATCCCAAAGGGTGCGCGGAAATAAAGCTATGCGCCCCTGACAGTTTAGAGCAACGAAGAATCTCTTCTTCACTGGCATGGGGAACGCTGGCCGTCAGATTGTCCCGAATTGTGCCTTGAAAAAGCGTCACATCCTGAGCCACATAAGCAATCTTGCGGCGCAAATCGGCTGGATCAATTTGCAAGTAATCGGTTCCATCAATCAGAATGCTTCCTGATTTTGGCTCATAGAGCTTAAGAAGCAATCTTGCAATAGTGCTTTTGCCTGATCCAATCCGGCCAATAATTCCAACTTTCTCCCCGGGACGAATAGAAAAACTGACCTCATCCAGAACTTTGCGGTCAGTTTGGGGATAGGAAAAACTGACGCGATCAAAACGAATATCTCCAGATAAATCGGGCCGATACAAAAAGTCTTTTCCCTCTGGCCGCTCTCTGGGGGAAGCCATGATTTTGCTCAGGGTACGCAAGGAACCAAGCGTCTGATGATAACGACTGAGCAAATTGGCCACTTGAGTAATCGGCGAGAGCGCGCGGCCAGACAAGATAACACACGCAATCAAGGCCCCCATGGACAAAGCCCCATCCCGCACCAGATACATTCCGATGAGAACAATAAAAACGCTTGCCGCTTGTTGAATGAAGGTAGCAACATTGACACTCAAAGCCGAATAATGGCGGGACTTGAGCGAAGAAGATGCATTCTCGGCCACATGAGCCGCATACCGCGCCCGCACGCGCCCATCTGCACTCATGGATTTTATGGTTTCAAGACCATAGATTGTCTCGACCAGAAGCCCATGTTTGGTTTCTGATGAACGAAGAGCTTTCTCAATATGTTTCTTGAGAGGAACTTGGATCAGAAAAGCCGCCAGAACCGACAAAGCCATAAGAGAGAGGACGGCAAGACCAACGCTCCCTCCAAAGACAAAAATCATGACCAAAAACAGAACGGCAAAAGGAAGATCAATCAAGGTCACCAACGTTGCCGAGGTTAAAAACTCGCGCACGGAATCAAACTCGCGCAGCATACTGGCATACGCGCCGCTGGAAGATGGACGCGCCATCAATTTCATATCTAGAATTTGATCAAAAAGGCCCCGTGCCAATCGAACATCAATGTTGCGCCCCGCAAAATCAATGAAATAGCCGCGCAGAGTGCGGATGATAAAATCAACAACAAAGACGATCATCGCCCCAATGGCCAGAGCCCATCCGGTTTCAATCGCGCTGTTTGGAATGACGCGGTCATAGACATTCATGATATAGACCGGAGAAACCAGCGCAAAAATATTGATAAGAACTGAAGCCAACACGACCTTATGATAGACTTTACGGTTCTCTAAAACCGCCTGCCAAAACCAGTGACGTGCGCCGCCTTCTTCATAGGCCAAGACCGGATCAATGAACGAGGATTTTGGCTTCACAAACAAGGCCTGCCCCGAATAATCGCGGGCCAATTCAGCAAGGGATAAAAGTTTCTCACTTCCGGTAGAGGGGTCCCATATCTTGACATTTTGCCCCTCAATCTCCAACAAAACGCAAGCTTGCCGATTGGTCAGCAACAAGACAACAGGAAGAACTGGTCCGACTATCTCCGCAAGAGGCCGCCCATTGATTAAACTTGCCTTAAGCCGGACACGGGAAGCGGCCTCAACAAAAAGTTCTGGCGAAAGCCCCTCCTTGGTATAAGGAAGGCCCGCAATCAGAGCGTCAGGAGATTTGGACCGCCCATGAAAAGCCATCAAGAACGACAAACAAAGCAGAAGAGGATCGCTGCGGCCAGTAGAGTTATTTGACATGGCTAGATTGAGTGTTCAAAGCCAGTTTATTTTGCATTTGCCCTACGCTGCCCAAGACCGAATATTCAGACGCCAGAGCCCGATATTCAGCGTTCAACGCCTCCAATCGTGCATTAAGAACCTGATTTTCGGCTTGTAGCAATTGCAGAATTCGGACTTTTCCGCCTTCAAACTGGGCATGATATGCACCAAGAAGATCTTCGTTGCTTTTAAGTCTCTGAAGAGAAATTTCCTTCTGCTGGTCTGTTGTCTCAAGATCGGCATAGGCTGTACGGATTGTTGCTTCAATGCGGCGTAAAAGCTCATCTTTATGGGCTTTGCTTCTTGCCCCATCTTCCTTGGCTTTATCAACCTTTGCAAACTCGGCCCCGCCAGCAGACAAAGACCAGTTCAAGCGAACTAGGGCGCGGTTATCTTCCACCTCGCCCCCGATGACATCATCCAAATCTTTGTTATAAGCGGAGAGCTCTCCGGTCACGGTTGGGAAAAGAGCCGAAGTCTGGGCAGATGCCGTCAGGTTAGCTGCGTCTATTTCGCGTTCAGCCATTTTAATTTGCGGATGAGCTTTGGTTGCAAAAGAAATAGCCTCATCCACCGAAATGGGAAGATCTGGGCCAATAGAGTCAGGCTTGCTCATCGCGGCTTCTGGCATATGGCCTGTCAAACGAGAGAACTCGGCATCAGCCGAGCGGGCCTGCCCTTGGAAACCAGCGAGCAAACTGCGCAGCTCTAAACCCAGGCTACGCGCTTGTTCCAACTCGGCTTGATCGGCAGCCCCTTCTGTCACCATTTTTTGAATTTTGGATTCATAACCAGACAAGGTTCCGCTGTATTCGTTGAGCACAGAAAGACTTTCCCGAGTCCGCAGCACATTCAAATAAGCCAGAGCCGTTTGCAAAGCCAAAGACTCCTGTGCATCCTTCAACGCTTGCTCAGAAGCGGCCTCGCGAGCTTTCGCCGCTCCAACAAGGCGCGGCGTTTTCAAACCATCAAAAATCATTTGATTGATGGAGAGCGACCCTTCCCACATATTGGAATATCCGTCCCCCCGCGTAACGCTCAGACCACGACTGGTTGAATTGTTGCCATACACGCGCCCCGCTGCCGTTGAAGCCGATAAGGTAGGAAAATAATTCGACCGCTCAATCCGCAATTCGTCATGCGCCATTTTCTGCGCGGCGATAGCCTGTTCAAGTGTTGGGTTTTGAGCCAAAGCACCGCGCAAAGCCTCAGGCAGCGTTTCGGCATGAACTGAACTTGTCGCAAAGAGGACAGGAAGCAAACAACAAGACCCAACAAGAAAACGTAAGAAACGAGATTGTGACACGGATGTATTCCCCCAAGGAACCGGAAAGAACTTGATTCTACACAAGAACAAAGCTTTCATCAAGGCAAAGCCTT
This sequence comes from Alphaproteobacteria bacterium, assembly GCA_018063145.1. Lineage (GTDB taxonomy): Bacteria > Pseudomonadota > Alphaproteobacteria > Micavibrionales > Micavibrionaceae > UBA1573. Next base: position 483 of record JAGOQV010000073.1, on the reverse strand, counting down.
ATATGTTTTTTTCGTAACAAATAAAGGCCCGTTTATTTTTCCTTCTTCTGTGCTGAGCAAAATCGCGCTATACTGCTCCGCACTGGAGTGACTTTGGTTATGTAACCAAGTTCCATTTTAGGACCTCATTTAAGGAGAGACTTGTACCATGTCAAAAACACGCGATACCAAAAAAGACGAGAAAAAAGCCCCTCAAAAGACGCTGGCTGAGAAACGCGCCGAAAAACGCGAAAAGAAATCTAGCTAGTAGAGTCTTTTTTTTCGGCTGGTCACGGGTTAACGTAGATCATAGAAGATATTATGGTAAGGTGGAGCTTGTGACAGTTCCACCTTATTTTTATTCCCCTGAGATTAAATCTTCCCATTGCTCGGAAGGACACATCCCAACCACACTGAACCCGCAATCCACATAATGGATTTCTCCCGTGACGGCTGAGGACATATCCGAGAGAAGATAAACCCCTGTGCTTCCGAGCTCCTCTA
>JAGOQV010000072.1 GCA_018063145.1 Alphaproteobacteria bacterium | reverse complement strand
GGGATGTTTATTATCCAACTCTTGGCTTCGATAATCCTTTGATGATGAGTTCTGGTGTTTTGGAGTATGGTTGGGGCGGCGCAGGGATATGGTACAACAAAATTTCGGAGCGTAACGGCAGCTTGCTTGCGGCTGTAAATGCTCTTCCTTCCGTGGTTAAATACCCCTTGGTCATGGAAAAGATCAAAGGGAGTCGTGGCAAACAAGATGCCAAGGTTCAAGAAGGAAACTGCAACGTTTATGATCCGAACCAGTCGGGTAATGCGGATATCAATCTTCCCAACCAGAAAGCCCAATTCACAACCGAAGAAGCTGTTATCTTGCACAATACTTGCAAAATTTTGCATGAAAATGAAGCGGTACAAGTTCTTGATTCGATCTCAAAACCCTATCCGAACCCAGTCAAGAACATGATGGCCGCTATGTTTGGGTCGTCAAAACTGTTTAATTTTGATGACAATACGGTAGTGACTCCGATGGCTCAGTTATCTGCCCTCGGCAAAGCTCTGATTGATAAAGCTATTTTGAACCTACTGGCTGGGGCAGGGGCTGCAGCGATTGGGGGGCTCTCCCATATTCTGGGTGGGATGGGGATGGCTGGATTTAATGAGTTGGGGGCCGCTTTTGGCAATTTGTCTCAAGCTGCCTTTAACATTGCGACAATTGGGTTAAGCTTCGGTGTGCTTTTGCACTACATTTTGCCGATGTTGCCGTTCATATATTTCTTCTTCGCTGTTGGGCGGTGGGTTAAAACAATTTTTGAAGCCTTGGTCGGGGTCCCTCTTTGGGCGATGGCACATTTGCGGCATGGAGGCCCCGGGCTTCCTGGACAAGCCGCAATGGGTGGATATGTTCTTATTCTTGAAATTTTCATTCGGCCTATTGTAACCGTCCTTGCTTTGGTTGCTTCATTTGCAACTTTTGCGGCGATGGTGGGGGGGCTTAATGCCATTTTTGAACTGGTGGTGACCAATGTCACTGGTTTTGATGTTGCCGATTTGAAATCAGGGAAATCGGGGGCCGGCGGCTTCTTGGCAGGCCTCCTCAACGCTATGGGATGGGATCCTGCTGAACTCGCGGGCGGAGATCCAAGGTCACTGAACTACACACGGGGTATTATTGACCAGTTTTTCATGACCATTTTGTATATCTTGATTGTTTACTCAATTGGTCTGACCAGCTTCAAGCTTATTGATTTAATTCCGGATGGAATTATTCGTTGGATCAACGCAGGCGTTAACTCATGGGGGGGCAGTGACAACGCTGACGACATTCTGTATCAATTGGATGACAAGATGGCTCAGCAAACTGTTAACATGACGATGCGTCTTCAAAGCGCAACTCAAGGAATCTATGGAGCGGCAGCGGAATGGGGAATTAAGGCCGAACGGGCTGCGGCTGTTGAAGCTGCGCAGAAATCTGCGGCAGAAAAAGCCGTTCAACAAAGGGCCGCGGCTGAGGCGGCGGCTACTAAACCACCGGAAAAAAATTAGGAAAGGCGTAGAACAAAGAAATGAAAATCCGCCTGAAAGAGAGTCTGGCTTTTATTTTTCTCCCTCGCCTTTTTTCGCGTGTGTCGGATCTTGGACTCAATTTTGGGTATTTGGCCTTTCTCATGGCGTTGGTGTTCTCGAATATCCGTTTGTTGCCCGCGCATCACCCTTATCTGCGGCCTCAGGGAATGGAGTCTCTCTCTATTCGCAAGGTCATGGCGGCCGCTGCTCATAATTTAACTGGTGGGATAAGAAACACCGATCAGTATATCACTTTTGGAGCGTTTCTCGTTGGCACAGTTCTTTTGACTCTTCAATTTATTATCCTTATCGGAATATTGATTATCAACACAGCTCAGGCGGCTTCGTTCTCTGGTTTATTTGAAACGCCAAACCCGACCTATGATGTTGCTTTTATGATGTTGGACCGTGTGTTCCAAGTTCCCGGGATGTTTGGTTCCGTCTTTGACCCCGCAGGTCTTGGCGGGATTTCGCCTTTTACCCAAGGGTTACACGCCCTCTTTGCTTTTTATAGCGTGGGAATGTTGATGGTTGGACTGCTGATTGTCCTTTACTACATTTTTGCTGTTGTTGCTGAAACAGCACAAACTGGCAGTCCGTTTGGTGAACGCTTCGCCTCGGTTTATGCTCCTTTCCGCCTCGTTCTTTGTGTTACCTTGTTGTTGCCGCTCGCCTATGGGCTCAATACCGGACAATACTTAACTTTGATTATTGCCAAATATGGTTCCAGTTTTGCTACCAATGCGTGGTTGATGTACAACAACAACCTGAGCGTTCGAGGGTATCTGAATCCTTTAGGGCTTGAGACCTCGGAGATGGTTGCTGCGCCGGAAACTCAAAAAATAAGCAGTTTGGTCAACTTTTTCTATCTTGTTCATACTTGCCGCGCTGCCTACGAATTTGTCTATGACAAGGATATTCAGCCTTACTTTATCCAACAGACCGTTGGCGGACCCTCGACGGCCTCAACGATGCTGGCTAGTTTTCCAAATGCCCTGACCTTTTACGATAACAGTGACATTGTCGTCACTTTTGGGGAGGAGGACCCCCAGTTTAAAAACTTATACGGTGGAATCAAGCCGTATTGTGGCCAGCTCACTATCCCAATCGACAGCAAGAGTGTGACTGGGGTCGTGGATATTTACGATGTCTATTACACTTTCATTTATGATTTGTGGAACAATGCTGATCTGCGGGCTTACGGTCAAAAAATGGCTCTTATCCTGCGGTTTCGTGATAAAGGTGATCCTGCTAGCTATGCAACGGCCACTGGCTGGGGGGCTGATCCAGATGCTCCGGCAGGCCCAACTTTCTACAGCGACTTGCGAGTAGATCGGCAGGCCAACTTTAACGCCCTGATGGCTGGTGCTATTTTGACTATTCGCACAACAGGAAACCCTGAGCTTGATATGACCCCCGAGATCCTTGACCTTGGTTGGGGTGGAGCGGGGGTTTGGTTTAACCGTATTTCTGCCTTTAATGGTGCGCTGGCAACGGCGGCCTTTACTGTCCCCACTCCCACCGCCTATCCCGTAGCGATGGAACATATCATGAAGAAAAAACGGGGAAGTGAAAGCGAAACATCCCCTCTCGAAAGATTCTCGCCGAGCACGATTAGTGGGGGAGAAGGGAGCTCTTTGCAAGGGTACTGGAGCGGCTCAGGGTTAGACAATGCAGCCAATGACACCCAAATTGCCACATTGCTTGATAGCGTTTACCAAGCAGTCAATAGCGAGAGCGTGACAACCGAGCCTCACAGAAAACAGGACAAGAATCTCCTTATCAATGCCTTTAATGCCATTTTTGGAATGGAGGCTCTATTCGATATGCGCAAGAATAACGATGTTCATCCCATCGCACGTCTCTCTGCGCTAGGTAAAAGCATTCTCGATAAGACAATCATGTATCTGGGTGGTGGTTTGATTATGAGCGGTCTCGGCGGTGCGGCGGGTTCCGTAGATGGTGCGTTGGGGGGGACCTTTAGCAATCTCGCCAATGGCCTCATGACCTTTGCTATGATCGGGGTCACGGTTGGGATTACTTTTTACTACATTGTTCCTTTGATGCCTTTTATTTATTTCTTCTTTGCCGTTGGCCAATGGGTCAAAAGTATCTTTGAAGCCGTGGTGGCTGTGCCTCTTTGGGCGTTGGCTCACTTGAGAATTGATGGCGATGGTATTGCTGGTCCGGCGGCGACCAACGGCTATGTTCTTCTTTTGGAAATTTTCTTGCGGCCTATCTTCATCGTCTTTTCTTTGTTGGGAGGGTTAGCTCTCTTTTCGGCGATTGTGGCGGGCCTCGATAGCATATTCACTCTCGCTGTTTCCAACGTGGCAGGTTACAACCCGTTTGATTCAACCGGAGCCTTGGTTTTTCCTGACAAAGCTATGGCACGCTACGCAATCGACGAATTTTTCTACACCATCATGTATGCTGCGATTGTTTATTCCATTGCGACACCTTGCTTCAAGCTAGTTGATATTATCCCTAAGGGGGTTATGCGCTGGATTGGAGGCTCTGTGGCTACTTTCTCGGGGAGTTCCGATCCGGTGAAAGCTGCCCTTAATCTGACCGCTGACGCTGGAGCCAGAAAAACCAGTGAGGTCATGGACATGATGAGCCGTGGTAGTAGCTCGATTGGCGGTCTTGCCGGAGATAGCCTGAACAGTGCCCTTGATAAAACGAGACTTATGGACAGAATGAAGGGACCTAGCGGTGGGCCTAGTAGTTAAAGACAGCGAAGAAATAAGGCGATAAAAAGGAAACAGGTTTAATTTGGAACGTGGTTATGCTAAACTTTAAGGAAAATTTAAGTAAAATTTTATTAAACTAGATTTGAGGGTGAGCTGTTGCTCAAAGGTGTGGAATATGGTGTCTTCTGGTAATAGAACAAGTGAGATTGTCAAATACGCCTTGCTGCCTCGGGTCGTTCCTCGGCTGGCCGAGCTGTTTTTTTCCGGTTTTGACTACTTTGCCTTCTTCATGGCTCAAGTTTATCGCGGTGTGCGGTTGCTCCCTGATGGCCATCCTTTCCTGAATCCCAGTGAGATTGGAAACTTCTCTATCCCTGACGTGGTTGGGGAAGCAGGGAAGCGGTTGAGGTTTCGTGTCGAAAATATAGATCAGATTATTGTTTATTTTGCCTTGTTGCTTGGTTTGATTTTGATGGCCTTGCAGGCGTTCACACTTTTAACAGGTTTCTTTCTTCCTGAGGCAATGGCTGGTGGTATTCTTTCTTTTGGCTATTATTTTGGCCAGTCAAGTTTGCCTTTTGGGCCAGATCAGGATCTTGCGTTTATCATGCTTGACCGTGTTTTCGGTATTCCTGGTCTTTTCGAGTCCTGCGTGGACACCAGTATGGGCATTCCTTGTTTCAAGTCGGATCCAGTTATGGGGTTCAGCCCTGATGCGGTTTATACACCGGCTGTCTTTCCGTGGCCATTTCATGAGGGACTTCACGCTCTTTTTGAATTTTATAGTATTGGTCTGCTGGTTGTTGCCGTCTTCATTATCCTCTATTTTGTGATTGTCATTGCTGCAGAAACGGCCCAAACCGGAACGCCTTTTGGAAAAAGATTCAACGGAGTTTGGGCACCTCTTCGTTTGGTTGCGGCGTTTGGTCTGCTCATCCCTATCAGTTTTGGGATGAACTCCGCCCAATACATTACTTTATACGCCGCCAAATGGGGGTCGAACTTTGCGACCAACGGGTGGGTGCTATTTAATACCACAATGGCTAATGCGGCTTATGTTGCAGGGGATGAACTGGTGGCTAAGCCCAAGGGGCCGGAAGTTCGGCAGCTTTTGCAGTTCATGATGTTGGCTCATGCTTGTAAAGCCTTGGAAGAAGCATACATCAAGACTCCCGTTGCGGCCCCGGGGGCAGCGGCCCCTGCCTGTCCAAATGTTACGGCTGCTGAAGCAAAAGACAAAGCCATTGATGCCTACCTAGCTATCAACAATGATGGTTCGGTTAGTGATGTCTTGCCCTTGGAAACAACCGATTACTTGACGGCATTGGCTTTCTTTGAGAACTCGGACATTGTCGTCCGGTTTGGGGATCGTGGGTGTTCTTCAGGGCACATCACCCAAGCAGGGCACGTTCTCCCTTACTGTGGCGAACTCACTATGCCTGTCAATGGGCTCGTAGAAATCGGGGCGATGGCGGTTCAGGGGTCTTACTACGAACTTGTTCGCCACCTATGGGGAGAATATAACAACGAGGTTTGGGCAGAGACTGTTGAGGCCTACGATTATTGCGAAGCGGGTAAATATGGAGCCATGACTGGGAAAACAGGGGATATGGAGATCAGGAAGCGTGGGGTTTCCTTGGTTGCTTATAAAACCTGTCCTCCCGACCAACTGGGCTATGCCCCAGAAGAGATTACGGGCGACTACTTGAATGGGACGGCTGCCAACTACTACGGCGGGGATCCGGCTGCTGCTGTAGGGGGAGGACCTTTGGATATTGTTCCTGGAGTTGGGGCGTATCCTCCCTTTAATGACATCTACATTCTTGAGAATATTATTCGCCAAGCAATCCTTGACCAAATTGCAGGAATCGGTGCGAGTGGGGATTACGATATCCCGTTGGATCACCTCTCACGCGGGTGGGCAGGGGCGGGAATGTGGTATAACCACATTGCCAAGCTCAATGGGGTTTTGACCGGAGCAATTGCTGATTTTCCTCAAGTTTCCCGTATGCCTTTGGTGATGGAACGCGTTCTCTCGGCCAAGAGGAAAAACAACGAAGCGGTCTCTCCTGAAGATCAATTCAGCCCAACTCGTTCAGGGGGCAGTTCACTACAGTTGGTTAGGACTAACGAATCTGCTTCTGCCGAGATATTGAATGAGATTTACTCAAGGTGGTCAGATACTTCGTACCAACACAAACCCAAAGTTGGCAATTTGATTATGGATGCAATTCACTGGCTGTTTGGAAGTCGGGGACTGTTTAACTTGCGTGACCCCCATAACCAACACGTCCATCCATTGGCTCAGTTGACCAGTGTCGGCAAAGGGCTGGTTGATGCCTCGATCCGTAATATTGGAATTGGGTTTGGGGCTCAAATCGGAGGGACAGGGGCCAATCTCTTTGGTATCTCCGCTGGTGGTGACGCAGCTAAGGCAGTGTCCAGTTTCATGTACTCTATTGCGTTAATGACCCTTACGGCTGGGATTACCTTGTACTATATCTTGCCGTTCTTGCCGTTCCTCTATTTCTTCTTTGCCGTAGGAAACTGGGTCAAGGGGATTTTTGAGGCGATGGTTGGTGTTCCTCTCTGGGCCTTGGCTCACTTGCGGATTGACGGCCCCGGGCTTCCTGGAAGCGCGGCGATGAATGGCTATTTCATGATCTTCGAAATTTTCATTCGCCCGATTGTGATCGTCTTTGGTCTGCTGGCCTCTGTCAGTATCTTTGCGGCTATGGCCACGGTTCTCAACAGTATCTTTGATCTAGCTGTTACCAATATGGGTGGGTTGGATTTTGAGAATACCGGAGCAGGCTGGGCATCTTTTGCAAGAGGTCCCATCGACCAGTTGTTCTTCACAATCTTGTATGCGGTTTTGCTCTATATCATGGGCTTGTCTTCCTTCAAACTGATCGATCTTATTCCAGCCCAGATTATGCGCTGGATGGGGGCGAGTGTTTCTGGCTTCCAAGGTGGTCACGAAGATCCATCGCAAACTCTTGGCCAATTTGCAGGCCAAGCGCAAACAGCGGTGACAGGTCTTCGCAACATAGGAGATTCAATGATGTCAGGGGGCAGCGCCGCAAACAATATGGCAAAAGGCTTCATGAAAAATAAGTAGGTGGAATAACAAAGAAGCGGCCCTGAGGGGCCGCTTTTTTTGTGGTTACTATACTTTTCTTTCGCGGAAAGCGGGAGGCGTTGCGTTCTGGATCAAATATTGGACAGAGGGCAAGTTAGCATTTACCTTTTCTTATTATTTTCAAATCATGATACTATCTCTGGTTTCTATCTCTTTCTTCTGATTATCAATAATAACTTTTCCCCTTGAGGTCCTTTAGCATGACACGCGCTGGTCACGATACCCTGCAAACTCGTAAAACACTGGTTGTTGACGGGAAGTCCTATGATTATTTCTCACTACCGGAGGCTCAAAAGAAGCTTGGTGATTTTTCGCACCTT
>JAGOQV010000071.1 GCA_018063145.1 Alphaproteobacteria bacterium | reverse complement strand
TCATGGCTTCACGGCGGGTATGCTCAAGATCTCGCTTCAATTCATCCATAACTTTATTGGATTCACGCAACCGATCCTCAAGTTCTCGGTTTTGCTCAATCATAGATTTTGTTTTCTTCGACGCTATCTGAACGGCGTCTTGTACTTCTTTGGCGTCTTTCGCTTGAGTAATGCGGGTGTTGACTTCATCCAAAGTCATTCCATAGTTTTCTGTCGCACTGCGAACACCACTGACCATGCTGGCCACATCGTCTATCGTGGACTGGACCTGTTCCCCTGCGCGGCGCACAGCTTCCTCGTTGCGAATATCGCTGAGGAATCTTTGGTAGAGCTCTTGGCAGATATATTCTGAAATAGGCTGCTTTGCATCGATCAAGCCATCAATGACTTTTACCAAATCTGGAACGCTGCGCGAATAGTACGCAAACCACATTTCGTAATTTTCCGGAGTCGGCAACAGCCCCCCTTCGTCAATACGCGCAAGGGCTTGCCCAGAAATCCGGCGAGTTAGTTCTCTTTCTTTCTCGTTGATGAAACTCATAGGATACGCCTCACGCTTTTCGAAAAATTCTATTAAGCCAGAAAGAACTGGCTTCTTGATCCTAAGCCAAAAATTGCTAACAAAAAGTTAGGATACTAGATTTTATCCACCTGAACTGGTTCTGTGCTTTCAATCGGTGTTTTTAATATAGTCATAACTTCATCAACACTATTGGCAACGACAAAAGTATCGCGGTGTTCTTGACGGGTAAACCCTTCTTTTCCCATATGATCGAAAAGACGGAGAAATGGGTCCCAATACCCATCAATGTTGGCCACAATAACTGGTTTGTCATGGATTCCTAAAAACCTCCATGTCAGAATCTCAAAAGCTTCTTCGAGCGTACCGATCCCTCCTGGAAAAATAACAAACGCATCCGCACGTTCAGCCATCATTTGTTTGCGAATATGCATACTCGGGACAACATATAATTCCGTTAAATTACTGTGGCGCACTTCTATTTTCAGAATATGTTCAGGGATAACCCCAATGACCTTGCCGCCTTCGGCCAAAGCCGCATTGGCGACCCGCCCCATGAGTCCCGGGCTCCCTCCGCCATAGACAAGTGTTATGCCAGCCTTGGCCAAAGCCGCTCCCAGCGCATCGGTCGGCGCATTGAAACGGGGGTTGGAGCTTTGTGATGCACCGCAATATACACAAACTGATTTTATTTGAGTCATATGAAGAGTACTTTCTGGTCTAGTTGGGTCCGGAAAGATGTTGCGTCCGGCCTCAATTCCATACAGACTTCGGGCAACGAAATCAACGGCAGATAACAAACGGAATTTGAAAATGAGCAATGAAGTAGTTGAAAAAACTCTCCACGATCTAAAAGAGACCATTCGACAAACTGTTTTTGTTCCTACCCACAAAGCAGGCTGGCCTTTTATTATAGGCTTTGCCGTTGTCTCCATCTTTCTTGCGATGGTTTCCGAAGGGCTTGGTCTCCTTGGATTGGTCTTAACACTCTGGTGTCTCTACTTTTTTCGCGACCCTGTGCGCAGCGTTCCCAAACGTCAAGGCCTTATTGTCTCTCCTGCGGATGGGCGTGTCACCTTGATTACCGAAGCTTGTCAGCTTCCCAAAGAGCTGCGCACGAACGCGGATAACGACAACGAAGAGGAAGACGGAGATTTTACGCGCATCAGCATTTTTCTGAGTGTGTTCGATGTGCACGTCAACCGTATTCCGGTTTCGGGGAAAATCAAAAAAATCGTCTATAAACCAGGGCTCTTTTTGAATGCCGGAGACGATCGTGCTAGTATGCAAAACGAGAGATGTTCCGCTCTTCTTTCTCTTGAAAATGGAACCGATTTTGCTTTTGTCCAGATTGCTGGGCTGGTTGCCCGCCGGATTATTTGTGACCTGAAAGAAGGGGATGACGTAAAAACCGGAGAACGCTACGGGCTTATCCGTTTCGGCAGCCGGATGGATATTTACTTGCCCAAAGGAGTTTCGCCTATGGTTTGCGTTGGTCAACGGGCCGTTGGTGGTGAAACTATTTTGGCGGACCTGACATCTCAAGAACCTGCTCGCGAAGCGGAAAGCATCTAACTCCTATTCAAAAAGGAAAGTGTTCCATGGACTCGTCTCTTCCTCCTTCTTCTGCTCCCCAAATGGTGGGATTGCAGAGAATTATTCCGAATACGATTACTTTGATGGCCCTTATTTCAGGCATGACCAGCATCCAAAGTGCCATTAACGGAGATTTCGACAAAGCCATTATGATGATGCTGGTTGCCGGAGTGTTTGACGTTCTGGATGGAGCTATTGCGCGGGCTCTTAAAGCCTCCAGCGAATTTGGTGCAGAACTCGATAGCCTTTCTGACTTTCTGTCTTTTGGTGTTGCGCCTGCCCTTATCCTATATGGTTGGGCTCTTGATGAAGCTGGCCGCCTCGGATGGATTGCGGTTATTGCCATCCCAATGGCTGCCGCGCTGCGCCTTGCCCGTTTTAATGTCATGGCCAAACGCGCCGACGAAACACCTCTTTGGAAAAAACGCTATTTTTCAGGTATCCCAACTCCAGCCGGAGCCATTCTTTCCCTGCTTCCAGTTTATATCTGGTTTTTAATCGGAGCCGATACGGCAAAGGCATTTTCTTTTGCTACCCCCATCATTGCCATTTGGGCCATTTTTATTTCGGCCATGATGGTTAGCCGAATTCCAACTTTCTCACTGAAATATCTCAAAGTCCCCTCGCGCATGACTGTGCCGGTCATGGCATTGGTGGGGCTTTATATCGCAGCCCTGATCCACGCGCCGTGGGTTACCTTAACAGCTGTTTCTGTGGTTTATCTCAGCTCTATTCCGATTATTTTGCACCAGTACCGGAAGCTTGAAAAAGAAAACCAACAAACCACCGAGGATTTGTCCTCGCTAGCCTTTGGTATTGCTCCCATCACCACAGGAGATCAAGCGAGTGAACCTGACGAGAACGGAACATTTTAGAGACTACCCGAATGATGGGGCCTCAATCTTGCGCGTGGATTTGAAGTTCCAATCTTTCTTAGCGGCAGCAGCTTGTTGCTCCAATCTATGTTCAGCGGAGCTCGCGCTAGAAAGGTGTTCTCGGATTTTTTCCTCTCCCAGTTGATCCACAACAATATCGGCAGCAGCCTGCATTCTTGAGTTAATGGCATGGCCCGGGCGGGGGGATTGCTGGGCTGGTTGATTTGTCACGGCCAGACCACTTCTCCAGATATCACCCATAGAATCTTCGTAGTACGCTCCCGAGAGAATCGGGTCTTTGCCTCTTTCTTTGGTTAAGGAACCAAACGCGCTTTTTCCCGGGTTAATGGCGGCGTGTTGCACCCCTGCGTGAGCTCCAACCGCTCCATCTCCCATCGACATCGCGTTTTCAACAAACGCGATAGCACCCGCAACAGCTCCAGCCGCCATGTAAGCAACGCCCGCAGTTGGACTAACTGCAAAAATAGCTGCACCCGCAGCCCCCGCCAAAAGTTCAGATTTCAAGGACGGCTTACTGGCGGCCATTCCATGACCTGACCATTTGCCCCCATCTTGTTTTTGTTCAAGGGCTCCAGAAATCTTAGAACGAATATTTTCCGCTTGTGCAAGCTTTGCGGCTGCTTGGTCATGTGCGGCATCTGCCGCGCAAACGTCATCCCCAGCAGCAAGAGGTTTGAAAGTTGCCGACAGATCAATTCCCGCGCCATTGGCCACGGAGCATATGGCTCCGATAGAGCCCCCATCATACTTCCCAGCTGCGGTTGTGAATCCTACGTTCATAAACCTAATAAACCTATTTTTACTTTTACATTCTTATGGTAACGTAGAAGTCTTAACAGAAAATAAACTTTCTGGAAACATTTATTTTATCAAAGGTCAGTCAGTCGCAGCCGCCGATAGCTCAAAGCCTCAGTGATATGGGGTGTTTGCAAGGGTTCGGCCTCGCCACCACTGAGATCGGCGATGGTTCGGGCCACTCGCAGCGTTCTGAACCAAGACCTCGCCGAGAGTTTTAGCCGATCTGCGGCTTGTGACAGCAACGCTTTGGCAGAGGGAGACATCTCAGACAGAGAGTCAAGAATGGCTCCTTGCGCATCGGCATTACAACGCATGGACGGCGGAGCCCCCAGACGGTCAAACCTTTGTTTTTGAAGGGATCTCGCGGCCATCACGCGAGCCGCCACCACTGCCGAGGGTTCGGAAGGTTCTGCCCGTTGCAGTTCTTCAATGGAAATGGGCGGAACGTCAACTTGCAGGTCGATACGATCCAATAGTGGACCAGACAAGCGTGATTGATATTCTTCAGCGCAGCGGGGGGCTTTGGTGCATTCCTGATCTGCGACCCCGAAATAGCCGCAGCGGCATGGGTTCATCGCCGCTACCAATTGAAACCTTGCCGGATAGGTGACATGGTAATTCACCCGCGCAACCAAGGTTTCCCCAGTTTCGAGAGGTTGCCGGAGAGATTCCAGCGTTGCGCGTGGAAATTCGGGCAGTTCATCAAGAAACAATACGCCGTTATGAGCCAGAGAAATTTCCCCCGGGCGGGCGCGGGTTCCTCCCCCGATCAAGGCTGGCTGGGAAGCCGAATGGTGAGGGTCACGATAAGGACGAGCGCAGAGCAAGCCACCTTCGGGCAATGTTCCAGCCAGTGAATGAATAATCGAAGTTTCAAGAGCTTCTGACGGAGAGAGCGGGGGCAAAAGCCCGGGCAAACACGAAGCCAGCATGGATTTTCCCGACCCCGGGGGACCTAACATCAAAAGATTATGCCCTCCGGCGGCGGCGATTTCGAGGGCGCGTTTCGCACTTTCCTGCCCTTTTACTTCCCCAAGGTCTCGTGGCGCGGCTCCCTTTTGCTCTGGCAAAGCCGCCACAGGGCGGGTTAAAACCTGTACGCCTTTGATATGGTTTATCAATTGCAACAAATGGCGCGGAGCCAGAATAGGCAAATCTCCTGCCCATGCCGCTTCTGCACCGACATCAAAAGGACAGATCAAGCCAAAATCACGACTTTGCGCCCGCATAGCGGCAGGCAATGCTCCTGTTACGCTTCTCAAGCTTCCATCCAGCCCCAATTCTCCAAGCGCGAGATACCCTTCAAGAGCATCGGATGGAAGAACCTCCATCGCTGTCAGTAAACCAAGCGCGATAGGCAGGTCGTAATGACTGCCCTCTTTGTTCACATCAGCCGGAGCCAAGTTAACCGTCAACCGTTTTGCAGGAAGGGATAAGCCCAAGCCGTGAAGGGCAGCTCGCACGCGTTCTTTGCTCTCCGCCACTGCTTTATCTGGTAACCCCACAATGGTAAAAGCAGGAAGTCCGCTGGCCAATTGAACCTCGACATCAATGTCCAGAACATCAATGCCGCGAAACGCCACAGTGCCTATTTTTGCAACCATAGAAAAAGCTTATAAAGCAAGCGGATAGTCCAAGAAACAGAAATAACAATCCCCGCCGCTTTCTTTTTCGATTATAGAAAGTTGCTGGGGTAATCTTACAACATCATGGCGTTACTTTGCATCCGCCGAACAGGTCACCAACAGCGGATCGGACCCATAATTGCTCTGTGTAAATACGATTTGACGAAAGGTTTCGCCTTCACGCGGTGGAAAGGCAAGACAAACCAATTTTTGCCACTCTGCCAGCAGGCTTTCGCGCAGTGCAGTCTGCTCTGGCTTGGGGTTAGAGCCGTAGTAGTTTTTATCGGGTAGATGGTTGCGGATCTGATTGAGGTGGGACGGCAGATATTGAGGAAAATGACCAAGTGCATCCAGAACAATTCCTTGATTCTCACGATCGGTGTTACGTAGGCGATCAACGAGAAGAGCAAATTGTTCTACTGTGAGATTTTTTGCCTTAGTGATGCGCGTGAGTGCCGCATGCTGGTCATCGGTCACGGAATAGAGGCCGTTAGTAAAAATCGCGACATCAGCTTCGAGCAACTCATCCGAATTGAACGTATCTCCATAAAGCTCGTGCATCAGGCGGGCCATGGCTCCAGCTTTATGTATGTTATAGGTCTTCCGATCGACCTTAACTGCCTCGGTAGCCTTTTTATGAATGCGCTCAAACTCCGGACGCAGCGCGGAAATCTCCGCTGGGAAAGCCTTATGATATTGGAGAATATGATCAACAAGCTGGGCTGATCTCCATGTCTCTTTCTCGAGCATAGTCAGAAGGCTGGGAATGGCACGCCGGTCTAGCACACTCGGAACAATGGATATGCTAACCCAATAATAGCTGAACGCGAAAGGGTTGATCGGCTTCACGCCACAGTTGAAATCACCCTCATCACCCGCATCACAGCAGCTCTGCCCAAAGGAGACTTTGAGTTGTTCATTCTTTGGCAGATCGCAGATAAAATCATAGGGTGTGTAGGCCTGCATCGACTCTCCACCGGAATCTTTTGTGGTTAGCTTTAGAAGGCAGCCCGTCAGAACACCATCCCGCACATGGCGCGCTGCGACACTGTCCAGCACATGAATTTCAGTATCCGGCATCTTCTTGAATATGCAGCTCGCTTTTGCGTCAAACGGTATAAATAGAAATGCGAGTAGAAGAAAACGAAGCATTACAAGCCCTCCACAGGACAGAGAATTTGTATGATTTTCCCTCCACCACCAAGAGCAAATGGATAGTCATCGTGGAGCACATAATAACTCCACTTCTCGGCTGGAACAGGGGTCGGCTGCGCACAAATCACTGCATCAAATTTTTTTGTGAAGGCCGTTACATCGGCTTCGCTATTTTTGTCGAAAATCGTGTTAGAGTTAGAATATTTCAGCTCCTGCTGGCGCTGATCTTCTAGGCTCTCGACAAATTTCTCTCGAGCTTGCAGGAGTAACGGGAAGCCCCTACCTCTGGTGGATGGGAGCAGCGCACCTGCCGCCTCAACTACCGCCTCGAGCGCAGGGATGGACTGTCGCACATCGGGATCGATAATTTTGTTGTCGAGCAATTTACGCACTGTTTCGGTCGCGTCCAGATATTCACCCGCACGCCCCAGACGCTGCAGAAGGTCACGAAATTCGAGCACTTCATTTGGGCTGGTCAAGATTTCGGTAGCACTCACAAGCAAGGGGGCTTCATCTTTTGGCGAAAGATCGAGTGCGACTAGAAGGTATGCACATCTTTTTTGCGCATGCTCGTTATAGCTTGGCCATGCTTGCAGCAACCTGTCCTTAACCGCGAGCGCCGCTAATTTGTAGGCAGACTCACCGAGTTTGTGGCGCATCTGCACGCACGCCTTGGCACGAATATTACTGGTCAGGTTATCGGACTTATCCCCTTCTCGCAGAGTGAGTGCCGCGAGTTTTTCTGGAGTGTCCCCAGTAGCCATAATAGATTTAATATTTGTGGATAGGTCGTCCGCCACCACTGTGCTGCTCAACAATACCAATCCTACAACAAGCGCTGTCATCCGCATCATTTTTATACCGTCAGAGCCCAATCCAAAGTTATATTAGACCTGTTTCATTCCCCTAACAATCTTAACAAAAGCTATTACCTGAAAATCTCCGTACCAGTACGGAGGCCATTTTGGAAGATATTGAATTTATTGAGTGTTTTCATCCCTTTTCCGCACCAGTCCAAAAACGGTTGGAAAAATAATGGCGGGGCGGATGAGATTGGCTTCGGCCTTCGGCCTTGCCGCGCCGGCGCGTTTCTTGAGAAAC
>JAGOQV010000070.1 GCA_018063145.1 Alphaproteobacteria bacterium | reverse complement strand
ACTTTGGGATCGGAGAGAATGATTTTGAAGGCTGCCGTCACGCGCTCAGTTGTCGCGCCGCCGCCCACATCCAAAAAGTTCGCCGGTTCCATCCCGTAATGTTTGATAATATCCATCGTGGCCATAGCAAGCCCCGCGCCATTGACCATACAACCAATATTGCCGTCCATGCGAACGTAAGAAAGTTCCCAGTTTTTGGCTTCGCGTTCGTTTTCGTCTTCTTCTGATTCATCGCGCATATCTGTCACGGCTTTTTGACGGAACAAAGCGTTATCGTCAAAATTCATTTTGGCATCAAGAGCCAATACCTCGTTTTTATCGGTCACAATAAGCGGATTGATTTCAACAATCGAGCAATCCAGCTCAATGAACGCTTTATAAAGAGCGATGAAAAACTTGATGGCCGATTTATTGGCATCTCCCTCAAGACCTAGCCCATAAGCCAGTTTGCGGGCATAGAAAGGAAACATTCCCGTTGCTGGATCAATTGCAGCCTTAAATATTTTTTCTGGATGTTTTTCAGCAACTTCTTCAATATCCATACCGCCTTCGGTAGAAACCATGAAGGTCACGCGGGACGTAGCGCGGTCCAGAACCACCGAACAATAATATTCTTTTTTAATGTCCACCCCGTCGGTAACATACAGGCGTTGAACTTCTTTGCCCTCTGGACCTGTTTGCTTGGTCACCAAGATTTGGCCCAGCATCGCTTCAGCGGCAGCTTTTACTTCATCTGCCGATTTGCAAAGACGCACCCCGCCTTTGCCTTCTGGATTGTTTTTGAATTTTCCAGCTCCGCGCCCACCCGCATGAATTTGAGCCTTAACAACATATAAAGGACCGGCCAATTGATTGACGGCGGCAACCGCCTCGGCAACCGATAGGGCTGCAATGCCTTTAGGAACGGCAACGCCATATTTCGCCAAAAGTTCCTTGGCCTGATATTCGTGAATATTCATGAGAAAAGCTCCGTAGGTTGGATTCGCTGGCCTGCCTTGCGCAGAACTCACGCTGTATAACACGAAAACCCACCAAAAATAAAGCCCACAACCAAGCTATTTCACCGTCCCCCTTCTCTTTAACTTGGTTTTAATTTTTTTCTGTAAAATTATTAAGTATTCAACTGAGAAAGGTTCTATAGATTGGCTCACCCTACCGCACGGCAAGATGCTAGAAAAAACGACCCTCGCCTCGCTGCGTTTCGAGCCAATGCAGCTGGTGTTTGTACCCAATCTCCCCGAGAAAAAGATTCGAAGCCTGAACGGTCCCTCGCAGATGTTGTTTGCAGTGAGGCTTTTGGATCAGGGGCTTTCTTCATAGGAAAAGGGGACGCTTTGGTTAGCAAAGACCCCCGCTTCACCAACACCGCTTGCTTGAGCGAAGAAGACCTTGCCGAATATGCCGCAGAAACAGGTGACCATTCATACAGCAGCGACACATATGATTCGTATGGCTATGACGATGGGTACGATGCCGTGTACGATGCTTATTTGGAGGCTGAACAAGAGAGCTACCGCATTGAGCAATATGGGATTTATGAGCAAGAACAGTATGAAAGAGATTTGGAGAACGGGGACTTAGCCTGTGCCGCTCCGTGGGCAAGTGATGAGGATCCTTACGATTTTGCGGTTACTCAAGAGGGAGAGAATCCGGAGACCGTGGGACCTGCCCTAGAGACCGAAGCTGATCTCGGACCGGCAGAAGAAAACCCACCCACACCACTTGCAGCCGCTTTTAGTGACGCCGCTAGCGGAGTGGAGCCTCAAGCCGCAGAGCCTGCTCCAACCGAGCCTGCTCCGGCAGCGGAACCGGAATCCTCTCCAGCAACCGTCAAAGTTGCGGCCGCTCCCGTAGCTGCTCCAGCGGTCTGAGCTATTTCCCAGAGAAATCATCGTTTTTGGCCTTCTTTTCTTGGTAATTTTCACCAGAAAAGTTTGACTTTTTTCCGCCAAACAGGATATGATGGGGCATAATAAGAACAATAGATTAGGTGTGATAAATGGCTCAGAAAAAGAAAAATCCGCCTGGCCTCACGGCAGGTAGCCACTTGGAAGCAGCTATTGCTGAGGTTTCAAGACCCAGAACCAAAGGGAACGCGACCCCTCCCGCCGCCTCTAGTTCTGAGCACGACCCCGCTTTTCAGAAAGCAATGGGGAAGATCGTGGATAATGCTGGCCAGATTACAGAGCCTCCCGTTGCCGATTTCCTTCCGATAGATGTTCGGCGACTACTGGACCCCCAGTTGGCTCTTGCCTTCGATAAAAGGTTTGATGAATATCTTGAGGCTTTGGGGCAGTCGTATGACTCTTTCCAAAAATCTCCCGAAGGGGAGGCTCGTGCGCAGGTTATGGCCGCCCGCGATGCCGAGTTTGCAGGATTTTGTTATAAACCTAGTGGCAAGGGTGGTCTGGGCAAATCTTCCCACCCGTCTTGTATTCGCGATGATGGATTCCAAACTCCCCGCTTCAACATGAATCCGGCCGAGCAGACGGCGGCTCGGCGTAATCTAGCAGACGCCATTCAGGTAACCTCAGCACAATACGGACCTGAAGCCGGAGTTTCTCAAAAAGATATGGCCCGCGCTCTGGGAGCTATTGCCACCATCGAAAGTAGTTTTGGTACGAAGCGTAGTGTTGTCGGGACGAAGTTTGCCTCTTCCGCAGGGGGAGCCATGCATTATCTTGATGGCACAATCGCCGGCGAGGTACGAGCCAATATGAAGGACGCCCGGATAGCTGAACGCGTCTCCGCCCTTGGGGTTAATCCTGCGGACGGAATCAGCAAAACCGAAGCATGGACTCTTAAAAACGACGACCTCTTAGCTACACGCCTTGTGGCGATTGGTATGGTCAAGTTGGCCAAGAAACACCCCGAACTTGCACAAAACCCCGAGGCACTAGCTACGCGCTATTATATGCAGCATAACATGGGCGAAGGGGGGGCGAATGCCCTTGAGCGAGGCGGAGTTGCTGCCGTCAACAATGCCGATAGCCGGATTGTTGCGAATAATCCGATGTTCTTCCGTGGAGCAGATTCTTCTGCCGAGGTTACTGGTCGCTACCAGAAATATGTTGTTGGTGCCATGAAATCGGCTGGGAATCTGATGGATCAACTGGCTGGCACACAGCCGTCGGTGCTGGCCACCAAGAAAGATGCTGGCCTTCCTACCCCATCCCCCACATAGGGAAAAATCTCCCCTATGGCCATCAAGACATACTCGCAAGAACTTCTTAACTGTTTTCGCGATTTGATGTAGTTTGGGTGCGTCTGAAAGTTTTGCGTCCCCTCCCTTGATTCTCGATTTTCCCAAACACATGATGGTTATTATGAAACTCTTCAATCGTTTTTTAACATATATATTGTATCTTTTAGGTGTGCGGCCAGAGGAAGAGTCCTTGCCTCCGCAAGCGGCTCAACCTGAAAAGCCTCTGAAAGGGACGAATGGCCCTATTCGTGCGGATGTTCTGGTTTTAGAAGAAAATGGCCGCGTGATTATGGTAGTCGATTATGACTTTCTGGATATTCCCGAATGGGTGGAGTGGGATGTGTCCCGCAACATTATAGGAATAGTCCAGATGGGAGGAGCGATTGCCGAATTAAAGAGCGTGATTCCGCCCGAGAAAGAAGCTATATTTAGGTCAGTTCCTAATATTTTGCTAGCGACTCGGTTCGAGGGTCAGAAGGTGGCGCACTCCATTTATATGGTGGTCCGTCATGAAGCGTAAGTAACAAAATCGTCCACTGGGGATGAAGAGAGGGATTTATAACGATGGATGTCAACTGTTTTGCTAATTCTGGGGCCTGCGTAGAAAAGCTCTTACCCGAAGCCTTGTTTCTTCGCCACCATTCTCACTCGGCAAACGAAGGCGGAGCCTATGCCCTCCCCCCCGTGATTTCCGGTCACGATGCGTTGGGGGCAGATACCACAGTCAACCTTTGTGTCCTGGAACGTTCTGCTTCTTCCATTATCCTTTCGCGGGAAGAACCAGATTTGGCTGCTGCAATTGAGAGAGGATTGTCTCCAGCGGCATCAGGTTCTGGGGGGCCATCCCGTTCTACCCGTCCAAAACTTTCAAGCTAGAATCCTCAGAAGGACAAGGTAATGGGCACGGTCGAGGGTTGGCAAAAAGGTCACGTTACTTCTTTTGCCGATCACCCCGACGGGACAGTGATTGGCCATTATATAGCCAATTCAGCGCCTGCCGAGTGCGCACTCTTTGAAACCGCCCATGTTATTAAAGGCACGCGGGCCTTGGTTGCGGAACGTCCGGCGGATGATTTTTTCAAATTGGTCAAGGTGCTGCACGGACAAGACAGGCTATGGCCCGCTGTGAAAGAAGGCTTCGCCCGTGGGATGGACGACATCTTTACTTCTTCCTCGCCTCCATCTTCCCACAATCTTGCAAAGCTCTTTCTTGCTGCTTCCGCTTACCGTGATTTATCTGAAGAATTCCAACGCTGTTTGCAGGGAGCAGACCGTTTCCTAGCTTACCAGACGAGTGCAGATGCTGAAACCGGTCCCGATATTCTCGCTTTGTTTTATAAAGCCACCGGAACTCCAGACATCTTCGTCAACCGTTGCAAAAATCTAAGAGACGTTTCCCCGTGGAGGGGACAGCCTTCTCAAAATCCTTCAAAAAGAAATATTTGGACTGAAAAAACAAATGCAGTGTGGAGACAACTCTTAGAAGATTTGAAATCTGGAGAAAAACCAGCCCCCGATTGGGTAAGACTTAGCCTCGGCTGCGAAGTAGCTAGGACGGTAGAAGAACAGGCTCCTAGTCCTTAAAAATCAACGCATTTTCCGCCGTTTTCCCAGTCTCCGTACCGTGTTGCTTCTGGCCCCTTGCGCCCACCGTATTCAGAGGGCATACCCACTTGCGGAACGTACCCCTCCACTTTCAGTGTGGGTTTCGCCGCAGAAGGTTTTGGTTTTGCTGGACTTGGGTCTTTGCTGTTCATAAACTAGCTATAGCCTATCTTTCAAACAGAGGAAAGAGCCTGATGGATATTTTAGTTCCCTATCGCCAAAAGATTGATACCCTTGATAAGAACATCGTAGATCTTTTGGTACAACGTTTCGATGTTGTGCGCGAAGTCGCTGCCATTAAGGCTGAGCATGGAATTCCCGTGGTCATTGAAGATCGCATTCGTCAAGTCATTGACCAAGCAGGAGAGCACGCTTTCGAACAAGCCCCACCCGACTCTGCTGAAGACATCGAGAGCATGGTACGCGAGGTTTACATGATGCTCGTTGCTATTTGCTGCGACTATGAAGAACGCCTGAACACACATGAGCCCTCCGAAGGATAGAAAAACCTTCGATGCGTTACTCAACCGTCACAGATTTGGCAAGGTTGCGGGGCTGATCCACATCTGTTCCTTTGGCAACAGCCACATGATAAGCCAGAAGCTGAACCGGAATGGAATACAAAATGGGGGTCACAAAGGGATGAACATCTCCCATGACGACCGTCCATTTGCAAACCGAGGCAAGTTTGCCCGCCCCCGCTTGATCGGTCAGAAGAAGGACCCTCCCTCCCCGCGCGGCGACTTCCTGAACATTCGAAGCTGTTTTCTCGAACAGAGCATCGGTCGGGGCAATAACAACAGTTGGAACCGTTTCATCAATCAAGGCAATCGGCCCGTGTTTCAGTTCTCCGGCAGCATAGCCTTCCGCATGGATATAAGAAATTTCCTTGAGTTTGAGGGCCCCTTCAAGAGCCAATGGATAAAGCGATCCACGCCCAAGATAGAGAACATCTCTGGCCTCCATAATTGATTTGGCAATGTCACGAATTTCTTCGTCGTGACTCAGTATACTGGCAGCAACATTGGGAACATGACGCAGGGCATAAGCATATTCGGATTCCTGCGCTCCGGTAATCGTCCCTTTCGCCGAAGCCAAGGCCAAGGCCAAGCAAGCCAATGTAGAAAGTTGGGTGGTGAACGCTTTGGTAGAGGCAACGCCGATTTCCGGTCCGGCAAGCGTGTGCAAACACAAATGGGATTCGCGTTCAATCGTGCTTTCAATGGTATTGACGATACAAAGGCACATTTGACGCTGACGTTTGCAGTAGCGTAAGGCTTCAAGCGTATCAAGAGTTTCACCAGACTGAGAAACAAAAATAGCAAGCCCTTGGGCAGGCATGGGAGCTTCGCGGTAACGAAACTCTGAGGCAATATCAATTTCACAAGGAACTTTAGCAATCGTTTCAAACCAGTATTTCGCAACCATACAAGCGTAAAAAGCTGTTCCGCAGGCAATCAAAGTGATACGCGGAGCCCGCAAAGCGGCCTCCATGATTTCATTGGATAGCGTTATATGACCGGTTGACGGATTGATGAAAGAATTCAGCGTATCGGCAATAACCGATGGTTGCTCATAGATCTCCTTGAGCATGAAGTGACGGTATTCGCCTTTGCCAGTCGTCGCGCCAGATTGAGCGGTCATACGAATCGCTCGTTCCACAGATTTTTTCTTGCTGTCCATGATGCGGATATTGTCATTGGTGATAACCAGACGATCTCCGTCTTCCAGAAAACTGATTTTGCGCGTCAGAGGAGCAAGAGCATAGGAATCAGACGCAATGAACATCTCCCCATCGCCGTACCCAACAGCCAGAGGCGTTCCTTGCCGCGCTCCGATGAGTGTATTGGGCAATCCCGCAAACATCAAAACCACGGCATAGGCTCCGCGCAGACGATCAAAGGCTTTATGGGCCGCCTCTTCTGGACCGCTCCCTTGTTTCATATAGTGGGTGACCAGATGAGCAATAACCTCTGTATCTGTTTCAGTTTCAAAACGAACCTGATGTTTCGAAAGCTCTTCCTTCAACTCAGCATAATTCTCAATGATGCCGTTATGAACCACAGCCACAACATCGGTTGCATGGGGATGCGCATTATTTTCGCTTGGCTCCCCGTGGGTTGCCCAGCGCGTATGACCGATTCCGATAGTTCCAGAAAGCGGATGATCTTTCAGTTTTTCTTCAAGATTGGCCAGTTTGCCTTTGGCACGGCAACGAACGATTTTTCCATCAATGAGTGTTGCAATACCGGATGAATCATACCCGCGATATTCAAGGCGACTGAGCCCTTGAACGAGAACAGGGGCAACTTCTTTTTTACTGACAATTCCAACAATTCCGCACATTTAAGTATCTACTCCTTTTTGAGACGGCCAGCGGCCAATCCTTCTTTGTTAACTTGACGAGCGCGGCCAATGGCCAAAGCATCTTTGGGAACTTTGTGTGTGACGGTACTTCCCGCTGCAACATAGGCCCCATCTTCTATTTCTATCGGGGCAATCAAGGATGAGTTGGACCCGATCATGACATGATCCCCGATAACAGTTTTCGACTTCTTTTTCCCATCGTAATTGACGGTAATCGCTCCACAGCCAAAATTGCTGTGTGCGCCGAGCTGAGCATCTCCGATATAGCCAAGATGGTTGGCCTTGGCTCCTTCGCCAATTTTCGAATTTTTAACTTCGACAAAATTTCCGATTTTGGCATGAGAGCCGATTTCAGTTCCCGGACGCAGCCGAGCAAAAGGCCCAATTGAAGAGTTGGATTTAATGACCGCCCCTTCGATATGGCAGAAAGGGTGGATATGAACATTGTTCTCCACCACAACATTCGGTCCAAAAACAACGCTCGGACCAATCGTCGTGTCCGTTCCGATTTTTGTATCGTAGGAAAAATAAACCGTAGACGGATCTTCAAGCGTAGTCCCATTTTCCATGACATCCAACCGTTTGCGGTG
>JAGOQV010000069.1 GCA_018063145.1 Alphaproteobacteria bacterium | reverse complement strand
GGCCGCGTATTCCATTCTCGCACTTGCCACGCCGGAGCCAAAAATTCCAAAACGCCATAGGCTCCTGTCCAGAGTTTCCGAGGGTGGGAGGACGGAAGGGCAAGGTCCAAAGCAAACCGCGCAATTCCGTTGCTGGTGACAACCAAAACGGTTTTTCCTGAAAAATGATTTTCAAGTTGCGCCAAGAAATTTTGCCAGTTTTTGAGAATATCTTCCGGACGTGGTGACCAGCCCGCTGGCATAAGACAATCTGTGTCCCATGCCTTCAAGGCTTCTGCGCCAAGGTGGGCGATGACTTCGGGTTCCGGTTTGTTTTCATCATCTCCGTAGTCAATTTCATTAAAGATAGCAAGCGACTCACGAGGGGCGTGGCAATTCATGGCTTCTGCGGCCAGCTCTGCGGTTTTGATTGTGCGCTGCAAGTTTGAGGTAAAAATATGGTCGGGCAAAAGATGGTTTGCGCGTAAATCTTCCCCCAGTTTCCTCGCTTGTTCTTCGCCCTTCTCTACAAGAGGAAGGTCAGTACGTCCCCCCACACGGGTGGGAGTTTCTCCTTCGCGGAAGGTGTTGCCGTGGCGGGCAATGATGAGAGTCGTAGAGGAGGTCATTTTATGGGGCCTTGTTGAATCGATTGATTGGAATGGGATTGCAGTTTCTGAAGAGCTTTGGTCCGCAGGTAAGCGGGTTCAGGACTGAGCGGGTTTGCCGCCTCTGCTTCTTCAAGAAGCTTAAAAATCGCAGGGGACAGAGGCGAAGTTCCAGATTGGCCAATCAAGAGCCGCGCCGCCAGCAAGCGGCAATCAGGAAAACTGCGATCGCCTTCTTCTAGACACGCAGACATGGATTTTTGAAATCTAGCCTCGTCTTGTGAATGGGAGGCGAGGTTGACTTCGCGGTAAAGAAACAATGTCGAGGAAGTTTGCAGCGTAACCCACAACCCTGTCATCAGAACAAGCAGCAAAGGAGTGGCAAGGAAAAAGCCAAGTGGTTGTGAAAGAGGAACTCGGGGTCCAGAGAACTGCGACAGAAAACCCGTGAAGAGAATCATAAAGGGCACAACGTGCAGCGGATAGCCCGCGTGCATCACAATGAAGAAAAGCAGCAGGGCGGGAGCCGCCAGTAAATTTTGTGGCGCAGAAGGTTTTTGAATTATGCGTAGTAGGACAAGGCCAAATAGAGCGTAGAGCAAAAGGCAAGCTCCCCAGCCAGATTCAATGGCTTCTTGCAAAGGGTCCATATGTACCCACCACCCAGCCGAAATATCCGCAGGCAAGCGAAACGGGGGATAGTGCAAGTGAAACGTCCCAAGGCCAAGCCCCAAAAAAGGATGAAGGAGCGACATTTTCAGTCCGGCTTCCCACAAGGCAAATCGGGCATTGAGGTCTTTGTCTCCCCCGCTCTGGAAAAGAGGCAACAGGCGATCTGCAAGGCCAACAGCCAAGGCAAGAGCTACCATCAAAGAGGCGATGGCTAGAGAGATTTTTTTGATCGAGGGAGATGACTCCGTTTTGCTTTTCTTCCAGAAAATGAGGAAAAGCGGAAGGGCGGCGCAAAGGCCAAGAATAGCCGAGCGGCTTTGCGTGGCAAAAACACCACCGAGAATAAGCAGCAAAGGCACGGCAAAAATTCTGGAAGATGAAAGGAAGAGGGAGGGGAGAGAGAGAAGAAACCCTATGCCCAATATTGCCCCCAGTAAGTTAGCATCGGCAAAGGGCCGCTCGGCTCTTGGCAAATGAGGAGAAAAGGGGAGGGGAAGAATTTGCAGGATCGCCCAGAGTGCAAGGATAGAAAACACAAAAGCTCCGCCGCGAGACATCCGCTCCCAATCCTTTACGGACAAAGAAAGGGTGGTCCATGCCATATAAGAAAGAGGCAAGGTCCCCATAATAACCCATGTGACTTTTGAGGGAAAAGGAGCTGGACTGAGTGCCGCGCTGAGCGACCACAAAACCCACAAAAGCAGCAGAACCAGCAAAAACGGGTCTTGTCCGTGAAGGCGCAAGAGAGATCCGCTCGCCATCATCCAGCCAGAAAGCAGGACAAAGGGGAACATCATCAAGGGTTCGGCGGCAGATTGTGGAACAAAGCCAATCAGAAAGGACAGGAGTAAAGCCGATAGTCCCAAAGCTTTGGTCATTTTAACAAGGCTTCAGCTCTGGCGAGGTCTTCGGGGGAATCAATGCCGGTCATAGCAGGCCGCCCTTTGTAATCAACCACAACGCAGCGAATGGTCATACCATTTTCAAGAGCGCGTAATTGTTCAAGACCTTCGAGGTCTTCATACCGCGAGGGAGGGAGCGTCACATATTTTTCAAGAGAAGTTCGTCCATATCCATAAAGGCCAATATGTCTGTAAACCGGAGAGAGAAAATCATGTTGGCGCAAAGTGTCTTCATTGCGCAGAGCCGGCAAGATGTTTTTTGAAAACCACAACGCATTGTTATTCGGGGCAAGAACTGCTGTTGTGCCGCTGAAAGGAGTGGTTTTCTTGCTCTCGCGCAATTGGTCCAGCTCGTCCCAACTGAGGCGCACAACGGGAGTCACAATATCAAACCCGTTATGATTGCTGTATTCGTCAATCATTGCTTTAACAAAATCTGGTGGGGTGAAGGGCGCATCGCCTTGCAGATTGATGACCAGATCAGGGGTAGTTTCCAACATGTGAGCAGCGGCCATTGCCCGATCTGTTCCCGTCTTACATTCCGCAGGCGTCATTAAAAACGGAATGGAGTTCTCTTGGCAAAAATTCGAGATCCGCTCATCATCTGTCGCAACGGTTATGGAGACATTGGACAAATCTTCACAAGCCGTTCGGGCAATATTTACAACATATTCCAGAACGGTTTTTCCCTTGAGAAGAGCCAAAGGCTTGCCCGCAAAACGGGTCGAACCATACCGCGCTGGAATGATAATAGCCGTTTGCAATGATGTCATTTTTTGACCCACCACGTATCAAGGATGGCCGGAGTCATGCCCGAAAGGGTTTCAGGATGATCGAGTTTTGACCACCAAGCCAAACGCCATGACCCGTAATACCAATGAGGGATAACGTAGTGGTTCCACTGCAAAACACGGTCGAGCGCGTGGGCTCTTGCTTCGAGTTCTTTGCGATCAGGAGCTGAAATCAACAGTTTGACCAATTCATCAACAACCGGATTTTTAATCCCCATGTAATTGCGAGATCCTTTGATGTCGGCTTTCTCGCTGGTCCAGAAATCGCGCTGCTCGTTGCCCGGGCTTTCGGATTGGGGAATCACGCCAGTGGTTATATCAAAATCAAAGTTTTGCATCCGGTTTTGAAATTGTGCCGGATCGATAACCCTGAAATTCGCTTTTACGCCAATTTTCTTGAGGTTCTGAATAAAGGGAAGCGACCAGCGTTCAAAAGCCGGATTGGCATCCATGATCTGGAATTCAAGATGCACGCCAGTTTTTTCATGAGCTCGCACACCATCTTTGCCCAATTTGTATCCGGCGGCATCGAGAAGGTCGGCAGCAATTTTCAAATTGGCCCGATTGTTCCCGCTGCCATCATTCATGGGAGGGCGATATTCTTTGGTGAAAACTTCGGGAGGAAGTTGGTCCTTGAAGGGGGTAAGAATTTCAAGTTCCCGTCCGCTTGGAAGCCCTTTGGCGGCCAAAGACGAATTCTCGAAATAGCTGCGCGTGCGGGTGTAAGCCCCAAAGGCAAATTGCTTGTTCTCCCATTCGAAATCGAAGGCATAGGCTAGAGCTTCGCGCACGGCTTTGTCTTGGAACTGGGGACGGCGAAGATTGTACATCCAGCCTTGCATCCCGTTCGGGTGTGTATTGGGGATAGCTTGTTTGATAATCCGTCCGTCTTGAACCGGTGGGGCATCATAGGCTGTGGCCCAAAGTTTGGCGACATTTTCTTGCTGAAGATCAAACTCTCCGGCAAAAAACGCCTCAAGAGCCACGTTCTGGTCGCGATAAAAATTATAGGTGATCTTGTCAAAATTATAGCGGCCCTTGTTGACGGACAAATCTTTCCCCCACCAATCCGGATTGCGAATATAGGTGACCGAACGTCCTGCAACCACCTCGCCGATTTTATAAGGACCACTGCTAAGCGGAGGAGTGAGCGTGGTCTCGTCAAATTTTTTATCGCTCCAGTAATGCTTGGGCAAGATGGGCATTTGGGCAATAATCAGCGGGAGCTCTCGATTCTCAAGGGTTTTGAAGGTAAAGGTTACGCGCTGGGGATTCTCTGCCACAACATTTTTCACATCAGCGTAATAGGCTTTGTAAAAAGGTGATCCTTTTTGAGTCAGGGTTTCGTAACTCCACACCACATCATCAGCCGTAATAGGTTTCCCGTCAGCCCACTGAGCAATTTTGCGCAAGTTGAATGTTACCGAAGAATGGTCATTTGCACGTTCCACGGTTTCGGCCAGAAGACCATACATTGAAAAAGGCTCATCGTAGGATTGTTCCATCAACGTGGTAACGGTGAGCGCGGAAATTCCATCCGCCGCTGAGCCTTTGATAATATAAGGATTGAGGCTGTCGAAACTTCCGATTGAAGAGAGGCGCAGCTCTCCCCCTTTTGGGGCTTCGGGGTTCACATAGGAAAAATGTGCAAAATTGGCTGGATATTTTGCCTCACCATGAAGAGCCATCGCCGGACGAGCTTCCGCCGCCGCTGCGCAGAAAGAGAAAAGCTGAAGGCCGCAAAAAACTGAAAAAAGCAGAAAAGATTTCATATCGACACTCTATCCTTATCCTTGGTAAGCAAAGCAAAAAGAGGGTTAGGCGGCTTGACGCAAACGGTAAGCTGCTTCGTGATCCGGTTTTCCGAACAAGTACCCTTCGCCATAGTCAACTTCGAAGTCCAGAAGTTCCACAACAGCGCGTTCATCTTCTATTTTCTCAACAATCATTTCAATTCCAGAGCGGTCGAGCGCGGTTTTCAGGCGGCGGACAAGGGTTGCCCCCTCATCGGTTTGAGCCATATCCACAAGCCGACTTGCCTCCATCTTGAGAAAAGAAATTCCGGCGGCTTCAATTCGTTTCACATCGAAACGGGGGGTTTCAACATGATCGAGAGAAAAGCGGCAACCAAGGCGCGAAAGTCCATTGAGAAGTTCAAGGCCAGAGGTTGGCAAAGAGTCAAAATCGGCCTGTTGAAATTCAAAAATAAGCGAGGGAGCAAGGCTGCGATGTTCGCGGGCAAAGGCAACCAGATTGTTGACAAAAGCAGCATGGCGGAGGCTGCGCGAAGAAATATTGATAAAATATCCAGCCGAAATTCCGCGCCGCGCATTGCTACGCAACGTATCAAAAACATGAAGCAGCAGCAGGTGGTCAACATTCTGAATGATGGTTTTTCTCTCTGCAAGCGGACGGTATTGGCTGGCGGCAAGGTAAATTCCCGCCCGCGCCCGCAACCGCGCAAACAATTCAAGATAGGCAAGGCGGCGAGAGGGCAAACGCACAACAGGCTGGGCAAAAACTTCGATCCGTTCATTCTGGACGGCTTGATTGAGCAATTCAGTCATCACCGCATCCGAGTATTGAGGCGTGGGCGGAGAAAGATCGGGTGTTGCCAAATCTTCCTCTATCCGGTCGGTTTGTTTTAGGCCCATCTTGCGGGAAGCCACCATCTCTGCGAGATCACGAAATCGATTCCGTGAGGAGGGCATTGCCGCAGAAAGAGGTTTTGTTGCCCCTAGAGGACGAGAAGCTGAAGGAGGCGGGGTGGGCGTTTGTTTTTTGTTTTGCTCTGTCTGTGGAACATTTTTTCTAAGCGCGTCAAATTCTTGCGAGATAGTTTCTTGAGTCTGCGAAATCTGGCGCAACTTTTTCTCAAGAGCTGCCGATTCAATTTGCCGACTGAGAATTTCATAGCCTATCGCGCCAGAGAGGATCAGGAATCCAGACACAGTTCCTGCTGCCCTTACCCCAAACGCTTGTGCCACCGAAGCAATCGACATGACGCTGCCACAGCCGAAAACGGTCAGCCAGACAGACGGGCGATTGGCAAGGGCATCAAGAAATTTAAGCATGAACATGGGCAGCGTAGCGTTGTTTCTCGTCTTGGTTGGCTTCGCGGGCTTCCTCTCGGTGGTCGGCTCCTACGGCTTCGCTGATGTGGACGAAGCCATCCGCTTTGGCGAGCTCTACTAGGTCACGGTGAATCGAGCGGACCAATTCTGGCCCCTCGTAAACAAGGCCGCTATAAATTTGAACCAGCGATGCCCCCGCCCGAATTTTGGTATAGGCATCAAGGCCGCTCATAATTCCGCCCACGCCAATAATGGGGATTTTCCCTTTGGTCAGAGCGTAGAAACGGCGAATAATCGCGGTCGAAATATCGGTCAAAGGTGAGCCGCTCAGGCCGCCTTTCTCTCCGGCAAAACTTTCCGGAAGATCTTCGGGGCGGGCAAGAGTGGTATTGGTCAAAATGACCCCGTCCACTTTTTTATCAAGGAGAACTTCGGCAATGTCTGCCAGCATTTCATCGGAAAGGTCGGGGGCGAGCTTAACCAGCAATGGCGGCAAATGGTCTCCGCAAGATTGCGCCCGTTCGGCCATGACAGCGGTCAGGAGTTCGGCCAGAGGTTCTTTTTGCTGAAGATTGCGAAGACCCGGGGTGTTCGGCGAAGAAACGTTGATAGCCAGATAATCGGCCATCGGCCCAATTGTCCTGATGAGGGCTGTGTAGTCTTGTGCAGGATCGGTCTGGTCTTTGTTCATGCCGATGTTGATCCCGATGACTCCGACAGGGCGGGGTTTTTTGCCAAGAAAGGCAGAGAGGTTTTCTTTGAATCTTGCAACGCCTTGGCTAGGGAATCCCATCCGGTTAATCACAGCTTCGGAAGAAACACAGCGGAAAATCCGTGGTTTTGGATTTCCTATTTGTGGTTTGAGAGTCACCGTCCCCAGTTCAGCAAAGCCAAACCCCATTTTGAACAAGGCACTGATAACCTCGCCGTTTTTGTCAAAGCCTGCGGCTATTCCAACCGGATTTGGAAAAACCCTGTCCCATAAAACTGTGCGGAGCATAGTGTGCGGTGTTTGCGAAAAAGGGATAACCAGCCCCAATTTTAATGACCAGAGCGTGGCTTTGTGCGCAAACTCGGGTGCCATACAAAAAACGAGAGGACGGACGAGATGGTAAAGAGATTTCATTTTATGGTTGCTCCACATGTTTTAGGCCTTCACGAAAATATGCCCACCCTGTGACAATGGTCAGGGTTGTTGCAATCAGCAAAAGAAAAAGCCCCGTTTCCGTAGCAATGGGGTAGATAATTTTGCCGTAGTCTCCAACAATCAGAAAGCCAAGAGAGGTCATTTGGAATCCTGTCTTCCATTTTGCAAGCTGAGTGACCGGAATCTGAATGTTTTTGGGGCCAAGAAACTCACGCAGGCCAGCAATCAGAAATTCGCGGGATAAAATCAGAATGATCGGGACAATCCACATCCCATGTACATGATGGTTCGCAATGAGCGTAATCAGAACTGTAAGAATAAAAATCTTGTCGGCAATCGGGTCAAGAAATTGCCCAAAGGAAGATACGACTTCGTATTTGCGGGCAATATAACCATCCAACCAATCGGTAACGCAGCCAAAGGTATAAATCCCCAGAGCAAGCCATGAGGTCCAAAATGTATCAGCCATCATCAGCGCGACCAAAATCGGCAAGGTCAAAAGCCGCCCAACGGTGAGGTAGTTTGGGATGTTTCGCATACTCAAGTTTGTACGGGGTTTGCGCTTTGTAATCAATCAGATATTGACGTTTTCCCATGCAAAGAGAAAAAG